>NZ_JAAGPH010000086.1:0-34391 GCF_017104705.1 Burkholderia sp. Se-20373
GCCACGGTCAGGCCGCCTTCGCAGGCGTCATCACTTCGACGGTCACGTGAGACACGCCGTCGAAACCTTCGACCAGTGCATGGTAAAAGCGTGCGTCGCGCGCCGCATCGGCGGTCTCGACCGACACCGCGCACCGCGTCAGGCCCGGGGCGCCACGCCGAACCGGCAGAGCCGGCCGAACCCGTGCTGCCGGCCGCCACGACGATCTCTTCGGCCCCGCCGGCGATCGTCGACCGCCGGATCGACTGCATCGTGCCGATCCGCCTCGGCGGGTCGCTGCCGGGCGACAAGATCCTGCCGGCCGCGCAGCGGCTGCGCCGCGCGGGCAGCAAGCCCGTGCACATCGAAGGCAAGCCGGAAGGCGGCCAGTGGGAGTTGCTGCAGAACGGCGTGCGCTACGATGAGCTGCGCGCGGCCGCGCAGCTCGCGAACCGCAGCGGTGCGCTGAACGAGCTCGAGTTCTCCGAATTCGTGACGGGCGTCCAGCAGTTCGCCGACGCGATCGACGGCGCGCCGGAATTCCCGGACATGATGGAAACGGTCGCGATGGCGCGCGAGCTCGACGCGTTCGCCGCGCAGTGCGACGCGCAGCTGTCGATCAACGTGATGTCGGACGGCGCGCCGTGGTCGGCGAACTACGTGCAGGCGGTCGCGTCGCAGGACGGGCTGCTGCTGTCGCGCGACGGCACGCGTTTCGTGAAGCTCGACGCGAAGCAGAACCCCGTGTTCATGCTGCAGTTCGGTGACACGAACTTCCTGCGCGACGACCTCACGTACAAGGGCGGCAACATGATCACGCTGGTGCTCGACGTGCCGGTCGCCGAAGAGGACATCCTGCCGTTCCGGCTGATGTGCGACTACGCGAAGTCGCTGTCCGAGCGGATCGGCGCACGGGTCGTCGACGATTCGCGGCGGCCGCTGCCGGAATCGACGCTGGTCGCGATCGATCAGCAGCTGATGAAGCTGTACGCGAAGCTCGAGGAAGCCGGCATCCCGGCCGGCTCGCCGGTCACGCGCCGCCTTTTCAGCCAGTAACGCGCGCCCGTCAGGCGGCGGCTTTCGGCGCCGTCGCCCGACGCTGCAATGCAGCGTGCTCGTGTGCACTGCAGCGGGCCCGCGCGGCACGCATCGCGTGCCCCCGCTGCGGCGTCAAACTGAGATAATCGGAATTCCGATTTTTCAGAACGACTCTGCCGCCAGCATGGCCCGAACCCAAGCCGAACCGCCAGCCAGCCAGCCCGACGCGCGTGCCGCGTGGCTGCGCGATCAACTCGAGCGGGCGAACTACGCCTACTACGTGCTCGACCAGCCGGATCTGCCCGACGCCGAATACGACCGGCTGTTCCGCGAACTGCAGCAGCTCGAAGCCGACCATCCGGAACTCGTGACGCCCGATTCGCCGACGCAGCGTGTCGGCGGCGAGGCGGCCGGCGGCTTCACGCCGGTCGTCCATGACGCGCCGATGCTGTCGCTGAACAACGGCTTCGCCGACGAGGACATCGTCGCATTCGACAAGCGTGTCGCCGACGCGCTCGACAAGACGACCGATCTCGCCGGCTCGGTGACGGAGCCCGTCGAATACGCGTGCGAACTGAAGTTCGACGGTCTCGCGATCTCGCTGCGCTACGAGCAGGGCGTATTCGTCCAGGCATCGACGCGCGGCGACGGGACCACGGGCGAGGACGTGACCGAGAACGTGCGCACGATCCGCTCGATTCCGCTGAAGCTGAAGGGCAAGAACGTGCCGGCCGTGCTCGACGTGCGCGGCGAGGTGCTGATGTTCAAGCGCGATTTCGCACGCCTGAACGAACGCCAGCGGGCGGCCGAGCAGCGCGAATTCGCGAACCCGCGCAACGCGGCGGCCGGCAGCCTGCGCCAGCTCGACTCGAAGATCACCGCGCAGCGTCCGCTGTCGTTCTTCGCGTACGGGATCGGCGTGCTCGACGGGATGCCGATGCCCGATACGCACAGCGCGCTGCTCGACTGGTACGAGTCGCTCGGCCTGCCCGTGAACCGCGAGCGCGCGGTCGTGCACGGCGCGGAAGGCTTGCTCGACTTCTTCCGCAAGGTCGGCGAGAAGCGCGAGTCGCTGCCGTACGACATCGACGGCGTCGTCTACAAGGTCAACCGGCGCGACGAACAGGAGCGCCTCGGCTTCGTGTCGCGCGCGCCGCGCTTCGCGCTCGCGCACAAGTTCCCCGCACAGGAAGCACTGACCAGGCTCGTCGCGATCGACGTGCAGGTCGGCCGCACCGGCGCGATCACGCCGGTCGCGCGCCTCGAGCCCGTGTTCGTCGGCGGCGCGACCGTGACGAACGCGACGCTGCACAACGAGGACGAGGTGCGCCGCAAGGACATCCGGATCGGCGATACCGTGATCGTGCGCCGCGCGGGCGACGTGATCCCCGAGGTGGTCGGCGCGCTGCTCGACCGGCGCCCGGCCGATGCGGCCGAATTCGTGATGCCGACCGAATGCCCGGTGTGCGGCTCGAAGATCGAACGCCTGCCGGACGAGGCGATCGCGCGCTGCACGGGCGGCCTGTTCTGTCCGGCGCAGCGCAAGCAGGCACTGTGGCATTTCGCGCAGCGCCGCGCGCTCGACATCGACGGTCTCGGCGAGAAGATCATCGACCAGCTCGTCGAGCTGAATCTCGTGCGTACGCCGGCCGACCTGTTCAATCTCGGCTTTGCGACGCTCGCCGAGCTCGACCGGTTCGCCGAGAAATCGGCGCAGAACCTGCTCGACTCGCTCGAGAAGGCGAAGCACACGACGCTCGCGCGCTTCATCTACGGGCTCGGCATCCGTCACGTGGGCGAATCGACCGCGAAGGATCTCGCGAAGCATTTCGGCTCGCTGACGCCGATCATGGACGCATCGATCGAAGAACTGCTCGAGGTCAACGACGTCGGGCCGATCGTCGCCGAGTCGCTCCACCAGTTCTTCGCGGAAGAGCACAACCGGACCGTGATCGAGCAGTTGCGCGCACCGGGCAAGGTGACGTGGCCGGAAGGGCCGCCCGCGCCGAAGGCGCCGCAGGGCGTGCTGGCCGGCAAGACGGTCGTGCTGACGGGCACGCTGCCGACGCTCACGCGCGATGCCGCGAAGGAAATGCTCGAAGCGGCGGGCGCGAAAGTGGCCGGTTCGGTATCGAAGAAGACGGATTACGTGGTCGCGGGCGCCGAAGCCGGCAGCAAGCTCGCGAAGGCCGAGGAACTCGGCATCCCCGTGCTGGACGAAGACGGCCTGCACCAACTCCTGGAGGGTAATACGCCATGATTCGCGAGATCCTGAAGATGGGCGATCCGCGCCTGCTCGAAGTCGCCAAGCCGGTCGAGCGGTTCGATACACCCGAACTGCACGAGATCGTCGCGGACATGTTCGAGACGATGCACCACGCGAACGGCGCCGGCCTGGCCGCGCCGCAGATTGGCATCGGGCTGCAGATCATCATCTTCGGCTTCGGCAACAACAACCGCTACCCGGACGCGCCGCCGGTGCCCGAAACCGTGCTGATCAACCCGAAGATCGAGTACCTGCCGCCGGACATGGAAGAGGGCTGGGAAGGCTGCCTGTCGGTGCCGGGCATGCGCGGCGTCGTCAGCCGCTACGCGAAGGTGCGCTACAGCGGCTTCGACCAGTACGGCGAGAAGATCGACCGCGTGGCCGACGGTTTTCACGCACGCGTCGTCCAGCACGAATACGATCACCTGATCGGCAAGCTGTATCCGATGCGGATCACCGATTTCACGCGCTTCGGCTTCACGGAAGTGCTGTTCCCGGGGCTCGATCCGGCTTCCGACGATTGATTGGCCGGCTTTGCCGGCTGCTCGCAGACAAGAAAAAGCCCGCTTGCGCGGGCATTTTCATTGCGTGGCGCACGTGTATGCGCCCGCGATCAGAACGTCTCGTCGGCCGACAGATAGCGCCATTGGCCCTGCGGCAGTGCGCCGAGCATCACGCGGCCCATCCGGACGCGCTTCAGGCCGATCACGTCGAGGCCGACCAGCTCGCACATGCGACGGATCTGGCGCTTCTTGCCTTCGCGCAGCACGAAGCGCAACTGCTCGCCGTTCTGCCAGCTCACCATCGCGGGCTTCAGCGCGACGCCGTCGAGCTCGAGGCCGTGGCGCAGCTTCGCGAGCGATTCCGCGGGGAAGTGCTGGTCGATGTCGATGAGCCGCTCACCGAAGCGCACGCGCACCAGGTACTCCTTGTCGATGTCCGATTGCTCGCCGATCAGCTGCTTCGCGATCACGCCGTTCTGCGTCAGCACGAGCAGGCCGGTCGAATCGATGTCCAGGCGGCCGGCCGGTGCGAGGGCATGCAAGTGCTGCGGCGAGAAGCGCACCGGCGAATGATCGCCGCTCCAGCGGTTCGCGCGCGTGATCAGCACGGCCGCGGGCTCGTAACCGTCCTCCGCCTGGCCCGACACGTAGCCGACCGGCTTGTGCAGCAGGATCGTTACTTGCGCGGCCTGCGCGGCGCTCGCGCGTTCGTCGATCTCGATCTTCTGGTCGGCGCGGACCTTGGTGCCGAGCGTGTCGATGCGTTCGCCGTCGACGAGCACCCAGCCCTTTTCGATCCATTCGTCGGCTTCGCGGCGCGAGCACATGCCGAGCTCGGACATCCGTTTCGACAGGCGCATCAGGCCCGATTCGTCACCGTAGTCGACGTCGGCGGCGGCGCGCTTGACCGGTTGCGCGGTCTTGACGGCGCCGAACGAGCGGCGCTCGCCGTCGCGTGCGGGGCGGGCCGGGCGGTCGTCGTCGTTGCGGCGCGGCGGCCGATCGGACGACGTGCGGCGGTCGCCGAAGCTGCGCTTTGCACCTTCGCCGGCTGCCTTGTCGCGATAAGGCGCGCGTGCGTTGCCTTCGCTGGAACCTGCACGACGCGGACGTGCATCGTCATCGCGGCGTGGCGGGCGATCGGACGACGTGCGGCGGTCGCTGAAGCTGCGCTTTGCACCTTCGCCGGCTGCGTTGTCGCGATACGGCGCGCGTGCGTTGCCTTCGCTGGAACCTGCGCGACGCGGACGTGCGTCGTCATCGCGGCGGGGCGGACGATCGGACGACGTGCGGCGGTCGCCGAAGCTGCGCTTCGCGCCTTCGCCGGCTGCGTTGTCACGATACGGCGCGCGTGCGTTGCCTTCACTGGAACCTGCGCGACGCGGACGTGCATCGTCATCGCGGCGGGGCGGGCGATCGGACGACGTGCGGCGGTCGCCGAAGCTGCGCTTCGCGCCTTCGCCGGCTGCGTTGTCGCGATAAGGTGCGCGTGCGCCGCCTTCGCCTGCACCTGCACGACGCGGCCGTGCATCGTCATCACGGCGGGGCGGACGATCCGACGACGTCCGACGGTCGCCGAAGCTGCGTTTTGCACCTTCACCGCCTGCGTTGTCGCGATACGGCGCGCGTGCGCCGCCTTCGCCACCTGCACGACGCGGCCGCGCGTCGTCATCGCGGCGGGGCGGGCGATCGGACGACGTGCGGCGGTCGCCGAAGCTTCGCTTCGCGCCTTCCCCGGCCGTGTTGTCGCGATAAGGGGCGCGCGTGCCGCGTTCCGCACCGCCGTCACGCGGTGCACGCTTGGCCGGTGCGCGATCCGCGCCCGGGCGCTCGGCGCCTGCGGCAGCGCGCGGCTTGAACGTGCGTTCGCCGGCGCCGGCCGGGGACGCCTTCTTCGGGCGGGCCGGCTTGTCCCCGGCGGGAGGCGTAGCGGGACGCACCGCCTTGCGGGCGACGAGGCTGCCGGAGCGGACAGGGGCGCGGGTCGGCGACGCCGGCTTCGGATTCTTGACGGTTAATTTGGTGCGCATAAACGCTGGGATTCATTCAGACTGCGATCGCACGCAGCAATTCGGTTTCGAGCTGGATCTGCAGACGGTTGTCGGACAGGCCGGCACCCGCGAGCAGGAAGATGTCCTCGACGCGTTCGCCGAGCGTATTGATCCGCGCCGCGTGGACGCCGATCCGATGCTCGGCGAGTACGCGCGCGATCGAATAGAGAAGGCCCGGCCGGTCGTTGGCCGACACGGACAGGATGTAGTACTGGCCGCGCTCGTCGGCCCGCAGGTCGACGCGCGGCGTGATCGGAAAAGTCCGGGACAGCCTCGACAGGCGGCCCTTGGACGGCTCCGGCAGCGGTGCGGTTTCGGTGAGCCGCGACGCGAGTTGCTGCTCGACGAGATTCGCGATGTCGCGATACCGCACGTCACGTTCGGTCTGCGTGACGATGAAGTTGTCGAGCGCATAGCCGTGCCGCGTCGTGCTGACGCGTGCGTCGAGCACCGACAGCCCGTTGCGGTCGAAATACGCACAGATGCCCGCGAACAGGTCGGGGCGATCCTTCACGTACACGAGCACCTGCAGCGCGTCGCCGATCGGCGACGGCCGCGCGCGGACGATCGCGGTTTCGGCATTCACGTGCCGGTACAGCACACGTGTCTGCCACGCGATGTCGGCCGCGTCGTGACGCAGGAAGAAGCCGACATCGAGCTGATCCCACAGCGCGCAATGCGCGTCGTCGGGCACGGTCTCGAGACGCAGCAGCGCGAGCGCCTGCTCCTGCCGCGACTTCAGCTCCGAATGCGCGTCGGGGTTGGCCCCGCCGAGCACCGCGAGCGTGATGCGGTACAGATCCTCGAGCAGCTTGCCCTTCCACGTGTTCCACACCTTCGGGCTCGTGCCGCGGATATCGGCGACGGTCAGCAGGTACAGCGCGGTGAGGTACCGCTCGTTGCCGACGACTTCGGCGAAGCGCTTGATGACTTCCGGGTCGCTCGTGTCCTGCTTCTGCGCGACCTGGCTCATCGTCAGGTGATGCTGGACGAGCCACACGATCAGCGCCGCATCGTCGCCGGCGATGCCGTGCTCGCGGCAGAAGCGCCGCGCATCGGCCATCCCGAGCGTCGAGTGATCGCCACCGCGGCCCTTCGCGATGTCGTGGAACAGTGCCGCGACATACAGCACCCACGGGCGCTCGAAGTTGCCGATCAGCTGGCTGCAGAACGGATATTCATGCGCGTGCTCGGCCACCGCGAAGCGGCGGATGTTGCGCAACACCATCAGGATGTGCTGGTCGACCGTGTACACGTGGTACAGGTCGTGCTGCATCTGGCCGACGATGCGGCGGAAGTTCAGCAGGTAGCGGCCGAGCACGCTCGTCTGGTTCATCAACCGGAACGCGTGCGTGATTCCTTCGGGTTGCTGAAGGATCCGCATGAACGTGTCGCGGTTCTGCGGATCGCGGCGCCACGTGTTGTTCATGATCTCGCGCGAGTTGTACAGCGCGCGCAGCGTGCGGGCGGACAGGCCCTTCACGCCGCGGGTCGTCTCGTACAGCAGGAACGCTTCGAGGATCGCGTCGGGGTGGCGTTCGAACACGCCGTCGTCGACGATCTCGAGCATGCCCTGCTTCTCGACGAAGCGGTCGGGCGACAGCACGCGCGTGATGCCGCTCGTCGCGGGGAACAGCTGCGCCTCGATGTTCTGGATCAGGATCGTCGCGAGCTGCGTGACGGCTTTCGCGGCCCAGTAATAGCGGCGCATCAGCTGTTCGCTCGTGCGCTTGGTTTGCGTCGGCTGGTAGCCGAAGCTCTCGGCGGCCTGCGTCTGCAGGTCGAACACGAGCATGTCCTGGCGGCGGCCGGCGATCACGTGCAGCCGCGCGCGCAGCGTTTTCAGGAAACCTTCGTTGCGGCGCAGCTCGCGCGCCTCGCGATCGGTGATGAGACCACGCGTGTCGAGCTCGCGCCAGCTGCTGCCGAAACCGGCCGCGCGCGCGATCCACAGGATCGTCTGCAGGTCGCGCAACCCGCCGGGGCTTTCCTTCACGTTCGGTTCAAGGCTGTACGGCGTGTCCTGGAACTTCGCGTGGCGCTGGCGCATCTCGAGCACCTTCGCGGTGAAGAACGCGCGGGCGTCGAGCGCCTCGTGGTACCGCACCGTGAAGCGTTCGAACAGCGCGGTGCTGCCGACGATGCGGCGTGCTTCCAGCAGCGAGGTCTGCACCGTGACGTCCTGCGACGCCTCCTCGATGCACTGCGCGACCGTGCGCACGCTGCTGCCGATCTCGAGGCCGAGATCCCACGCCATGCCGATGAAGCGCTCGATGCGTGCATCGAGCGCCGGGTCGTGCGCATCGGGCAGCAGCACGAGGATGTCGACGTCGGAATAGGGTGCGAGCTCGCCGCGCCCGTAGCCGCCGACGGCGACGAGCGCGAGCGTCGCGGGCAGCCCGCAGTCGTCCCACACGCGCTTCAGCGCTTCGTCGGTGAGTTTCGACAGCGCGTGCATCAGCGACGCGACGTTCGCCGCGCGGCGAAAGCGCTCGAGCATCTCCGTCTTGGCGGCCTTGAATTCGGCGCGCCGCGACAGCGCTTCGGGCGAGGGGGCAGCGTGAGCGCTCATGGGCGGCTGTTCAGGTGCGGGTGGGGCGGGCTGGCGCGACGGCGCTCAGACGGCGGCGGCCGGTTGCGCGAACACGGGGCGCGCCGGCGTGCCGGCCGACACGGTCAGCACGTCGTAGCCGGTTTCGGTGACGAGCACCGTGTGCTCCCACTGCGCCGACAAGCTGCGGTCGCGCGTCTTGACCGTCCACTGGTCGGGCATCGTGCGGATGTCGCGCTTGCCGGCGTTGATCATCGGCTCGATCGTGAAGATCATCCCGGCCTTCAGTTCGATGCCGGTGCCCGGGCGGCCGTAGTGGACGACCTGCGGATCTTCGTGGAACACCGTGCCGATGCCGTGGCCGCAGTATTCGCGCACGACGCTGTAGCCCTGCGCTTCCGCGTGCTTCTGGATCGCGTAGCCGATGTCGCCGAGGTGCGCGCCCGGCTTGACCTGGTCGATACCGAGCCACATGCATTCGTAGGTGGTCTGCACGAGGCGCTTCGCGAGGATCGAACCCTCGCCGACGATGAACATGCGGCTCGTGTCGCCGAAGTAGCCGTTCTTGATCACGGTGATGTCGATGTTCAGCGCATCGCCGTTCTTGATCACCTTCTCGCCGGGAATGCCGTGGCAGATCACGTCGTTGACCGAAATGCAGGTGGCCTTCGGGTACGGCGGGTAGCCGGGCGGCTGGTAGTTCAGCGGCGCCGGGATCGTGCCCTGTTCGTTGAGCATGAACTCGTGGCAGAGGCGGTCGAGTTCGGCGGTCGTGACGCCCGCGACGACGTGCGGCGTGATGAAGTCGAGCACTTCGCTCGCGAGACGGCAGGCGACGCGCATCTCGGCGATATCGTGTTCGTTTTTGAGCGTAATAGCCATCGAGGTATGCCTGGAATGCGGTGAATTGACGGATTATCGCACCTTCTGGCAGGCCTCGCAGCCCCTGCCGGCGGTGCGGATGCGGGTTTTCGCGGATTGTCCGGCCGGCTGCCGCGCGGCAAGCGAAAGTGGTGAGCGACTTGAGAGCGGACAAATCGGCGTGCTATACTCTTTGGCTAAGTCGATATCCAATTGCCGAGCTTGCCCCATGTTGGGGCGGCATCGCGGATGGAAGGCTTGCGGCACGGGCGTTTGCACGTGTCGAATCGCAAGCCGGCGCAACCAGGGTGCCGGCCGCGCGGAATTCGCGCCCTTCGGGGTGGGATCGCGCGGCGGTACGGCGGCCGGCTTAAGACCCAACCCTCGTGGAGAATTTACATGGCAGTTACGATGCGCCAAATGCTGGAAGCGGGTGTCCACTTCGGTCACCAGACGCGCTTCTGGAACCCGAAGATGGCTCCGTTCATTTTCGGTCACCGCAACAAGATTCACATCATCAACCTCGAAAAGACGCTGCCGATGTTCACGGACGCACAGAAGTACGTGCGCCAGCTGGCAGCGAACCGCGGCACGATCCTGTTCGTCGGCACGAAGCGCCAATCGCGTGACACGATCGCCCAGGAAGCGCAGCGCGCAGGCATGCCGTTCGTCAACGCACGCTGGCTCGGCGGCATGATGACCAACTTCAAGACGCTGAAGGTATCGATCAAGCGCCTGAAGGACATGGAAGCGGCAGTCGAGGCAGGCGAGCTCGAAAAGATGAGCAAGAAGGAAGCGCTGCTGTTCGAACGCGAAATCGCCAAGCTGCAAAAGTCGATCGGCGGCGTGAAGGACATGGGCGGCATTCCGGACGCGATCTTCGTCGTGGACGTCGGCTACCACAAGATTGCTGTCACCGAAGCGAACAAGCTGGGCGTGCCGGTCATCGCCGTGGTCGATACGAACCACTCGCCGGAAGGTGTGGATTACGTGATCCCGGGTAACGACGACTCGAGCAAGGCAGTCGCGCTGTACGCTGAAGGCGTGGCCGATGCGATCCTCGAAGGCCGTGCGAACGCGGTCAACGAAGTGGTCCAGGCCGCACGCGGCGACGACGAGTACGTCGAGGAAAACGCGTAACTGGCCCCGAGCCGGCGCAAAAAGGGGGCTCTCAACAGGCCCCCTTTTTTTAAGCTTGTGCGCCGGACCTGATCGCGCCGAATCGGCGCGGGTCCGGAAACGAATCTCGGCCGTCCGCGTCCAAGCGGGCGGCGTTGTGAATACAGACTCAAGGAGCGAATGATGGCGGCAATTACCGCAAGCATGGTGGCAGAACTGCGCGCAAAGACCGACGCACCGATGATGGAGTGCAAGAAGGCGCTGACGGAAGCCGACGGCGATCTGGCCAAGGCTGAAGAGCTGCTGCGCGTCAAGCTCGGCAACAAGGCGAGCAAGGCGGCATCGCGCGTGACGGCAGAAGGCGTCGTCGCATCGTTCGTCGGCGGCAACGCAGGCTCGCTGGTCGAACTGAACTGCGAAACCGACTTCGTCGCGAAGAACGACGACTTCCTCGCATTCTCGAAGACGGTTGCAGAACTCGTCGCGACGCAAAACCCGGCCGACGTGGCTGCGCTGTCGGCGCTGCCGCTCGAAGGCTCGACGGTCGACGCAGTGCGTCTGGCGCTGGTCGGCAAGATCGGCGAGAACGTCTCGATCCGCCGTTTCGTCCGTTTCGAAACCGCAAACAAGATCGCAACGTACCTGCACGGCGCGCGTATCGGCGTGATCGTCGAGTACACGGGCGCGGAAGAGCAGGTCGGCAAGGACGTCGCGATGCACATCGCGGCAATGAAGCCGGTCGCGCTGTCGTCGGCTGACGTGCCGGCGGAACTGATCGAGACGGAACGCCGCGTGGCCGAGCAGAAGGCTGCGGAATCGGGCAAGCCGGCTGAAATCGTCGCGAAGATGGTCGATGGCAGCGTCCAGAAGTACCTGAAGGAAGTGTCGCTGCTGAACCAGACGTTCGTGAAGAACGACAAGCAGACGATCGAGCAGATGCTGAAGGCAGCGGATGCCGCAGTGCAGAAGTTCGCGCTGTTCGTCGTCGGCGAAGGCATCGAGAAGCGCCAGGACGACTTCGCCGCCGAAGTGGCCGCGCAAGTCGCAGCAGCAAAGCAGCAGTAAGTCGTAAGCAGTCAGGCAGTATCCGCGGCGGGCGTCCGCTCCGCCGCGGTCGGCGCCGCCGCCGGCCGGCCGGGAACCCCCGGTTCGACCGTCGGCGCTTGCCCGAATCAGTATTTCGCCCCTACAGTTCGTGGTTGTCATCCTCTCGTCGCTCGGAAGCCCCTATGTCCAATGCCTATAAACGCGTCCTCCTCAAACTCTCCGGCGAAGCGCTGATGGGCGACGATGCCTTCGGCATCAATCGCGCGACGATCGAACGGATGGTGGCCGATATCGCCGAAGTCGTGCGTCTCGGTACGCAGCTCGCGGTCGTGATCGGTGGCGGTAATATTTTCCGCGGTGTCGCGGGTGGCGCGGCCGGCATGGACCGCGCGACGGCAGACTACATGGGGATGCTCGCGACGATGATGAACGCGCTGGCGCTGCAGGACGCGATGCGCCACGCCGGCATCGAGGCGCGTGTGCAGTCCGCGCTGCGGATGGACCAGGTCGTCGAGCCGTACATCCGGCCCCGCGCGATCCGCCAGCTCGAGGAAGGCCGCGTCGTGATCTTCGCGGCCGGTACGGGCAACCCGTTCTTCACGACGGACACGGCCGCCGCGCTGCGCGGGTCGGAAGTCGGCGCCGAGGTCGTATTGAAGGCGACCAAGGTCGATGGCGTATATTCTGCCGATCCGAAGAAGGATCCGTCGGCCACGCGTTACACGACGATCACTTTCGACGAGGCGATCAGCCGCAACCTGCAGGTGATGGACGCGACGGCCTTTGCGCTGTGCCGCGACCAGAAGCTGCCGATTCGCGTGTTTTCGATCAACAAGCCGGGCGCGCTCAAGCGCATCGTGCTGGGCGAGGACGAAGGTACGCTCGTCCACGTGTAAACTCCCGCGGATGCGGGTTATCGGCCGCGGCGCACCCGATGCGCCGGGCAGGGCCCGTGTTCTTTGAAGGTTAGAAGGTTCGGAGGTTGAAATGAGTGTCGCTGATACCAAGAAGGGCGTCGAGCAAAAGATGCAGCGCTCGATCGAAGCGTTCAAGAACGATCTGGCAAAGATCCGTACGGGCCGTGCACACACCGGTCTGCTCGATCACGTGCAGGTCGACTACTACGGCTCGATGGTGCCGATCTCGCAGGTCGCCAACCTGACGCTCGTCGATGCGCGCACGATCGGCGTGCAGCCGTGGGAAAAGAACATGGTCGCGAAGGTCGAGAAGGCCATTCGCGAAGCCGACCTGGGCCTGAACCCGGCCACCGCCGGCGACCTGATCCGCGTGCCGATGCCCGCGCTGACGGAAGAGCGCCGCCGCGAGCTGACCAAGGTCGTCAAGAGCGAAGGCGAAACGGCCAAGGTCGCGATCCGCAACCTGCGCCGCGACGCGAACGAAGCACTCAAGAAGCTCGTGAAGGACAAGGAAATCTCGGAAGACGACGAGCGCCGCGCGAGCGACGACGTGCAGAAGCTGACCGACAAGCACGTGGCCGAAATCGACAAGCTCGTGCAGAGCAAGGAAGCCGAGATCATGACGGTCTGACGACCGTCCTCGCGCGCCGCCTTCTTCCCGCATTACTGTCTCAACGGCCATGACCTATACCAGCTCTACCGTTCGCGTGCCTGACGTCGGCGTCGTGCCGCGTCATATCGCGATCATCATGGACGGCAACGGCCGTTGGGCGACCGAACGCCGCTTGCCGCGCGTCGCGGGGCACACCCGCGGCGTCGATGCCGTGCGGGCGGTGGTCGAAGGCTGCGCGCGCGCCGGCGTCGAATACCTGACGCTGTTCGCGTTCAGTTCGGAGAACTGGCGCCGTCCGAACGACGAAGTGTCGTTCCTGATGCGCCTTTTCATCACCGCGCTCGAGCGCGAGGTCGGCAAGCTTCACGCGAACGGGATCCGCCTGCGTGTCGTCGGCGATCTCGACCGCTTCGAGCCGCGCATCCGCGAACTGATTCGCCGCGCCGAAACCAAGACGGCGCGCAATACCCGTCTTACGCTCACCATCGCAGCCAACTACGGCGGCCGGTGGGACATCCTGCAGGCGACGAAGAAGCTCGTCGAGCAGGCCGTGCGCGAGGGTCGCGAGGTCGAAGTGACCGAGGACGCTTTCGCGCCGCACCTGGCGATGGCCTATGCGCCGGAGCCCGATCTCTTCATCCGTACCGGTGGCGAGCAGCGCGTCAGCAACTTCCTGCTGTGGCAACTCGCGTACGCCGAATTCTATTTCACCGACAAATACTGGCCGGATTTCGACGGCGCGGCGCTGGCCGACGCCATGGCATCGTATACGGAGCGCGAGCGCCGTTTCGGCCGCACGAGCGCACAGCTCGAACCGCAATCGCAGAACGCCGACTCCCTTTCATGCTGAAAACCCGTGTGATCACGGCGATCGTGATGCTGGCGGTCCTGCTGCCGGTGACGCTGTTCGCGCCGCTCGCCGCGTTCGGCGCGCTGATCGGCGTCGTGCTCGTGTTTGCCGCGTGGGAATGGGCGCGCCTGCTCAAGCTCGGCCGCGCCGGCCCGGTCGTCTATGCCGTCGTCGCGGCGCTGGCGCTCGCGGCAACGGCGCCGCTCGGCGTCGATGCGGCTTCGTCCCGTCCCCTTTTCATGGCAGCCGGCGTGTTCTGGCTGCTGGTCGGCCCGTTCACGCTGCGGCGCAAGCCGGCGCTCGCGGGCGGCGTATGGCGGCCGTTCCTGCTCGCGGCCGGCCTCGTGGTCTTCGCGGCCTGCTGGCATGCGCTCGTCGCGGCGCGTGCGCAGGGCGTACCGTTCGTGCTGTCGCTGCTTCTGGTCGTCTGGCTCGCCGATATCGGCGCATACTTCGCGGGCAAGGCCTTCGGAAAGCGTAAACTGGCCATCACGATCAGCCCCGGCAAGAGCTGGGAAGGCGCGATCGGTGGCTGGCTCGCCGTGATGGTCGTCGCCGGTGTCGCGATGACCGTGCATGCGTTCGAGCCGACCCTGTTTTCCGCGTTCGCCGTGCGCTACGGGATGCCCGGCGCATGGGCCGCACTGACGCTGCTGGTTGCATACAGCGTGATCGGCGACCTGTTCGAGTCGTTGCTGAAGCGGCAGGCGGGCGTGAAGGATTCGAGCGGACTGCTGCCAGGCCATGGCGGCGTGCTCGACCGTGTCGACGCGCTGCTGCCGGTGCTGCCGCTCGCAATGCTGCTGCTTGGTTAAACCACTCATTCTGTTATGCAAAAACGCCTGACATTGCTCGGTTCCACGGGCTCCATCGGAGACAGCACGCTCGACGTGGTCGCGCGCCATCCCGAGCGCTTCTCGGTCTATGCGCTGACCGCACACCGCAACGGCGACAAGCTGGTCGAGCAATGCCTGCGCTTCGCGCCCGAGGTGGCGGTGGTCGGCGATGCCGAGACGGCCGCGCAGGTCGACGCGAAACTGCGCGCGGCGGGCAGCAAGACGACCGTGCTGCACGGGCCGCAGGCGCTCGTCGATGTGTCGAAGAGCGATGGCTGCGACACGGTGGTCGCGGCGATCGTCGGTGCGGCCGGCATGGCGCCGAGCCTCGCGGCCGCGCGCGCCGGCAAGCGCATCCTGCTCGCGAACAAGGAGGCGCTGGTGATGTCGGGCGCGATCTTCATGGACGCCGTGCGCGACCATGGCGCGATCCTGCTGCCGGTCGACAGCGAACACAACGCGATCTTCCAGTGCATGCCGCGCGACGCGGCCGAGCATGGCGGGATCTCGAAGATCATCCTGACCGCGTCGGGCGGCCCGTTCCGCACACGCGAACCGGCCACGCTCGTCGACGTGACGCCGGACGAGGCGTGCAAGCACCCGAACTGGGTGATGGGCCGCAAGATCTCGGTCGATTCCGCGACGATGATGAACAAGGGCCTCGAGGTGATCGAGGCGCACTGGATCTTCGGGCTGCCGGGCGAGCGCATCGACGTGCTGATCCACCCGCAGAGCGTGATCCATTCGCTCGTGTCGTATCGCGACGGCTCGGTGCTCGCGCAGCTCGGCAACCCCGACATGCGCACGCCGATCGCGCACGCGCTCGCGTTCCCCGAGCGTGTCGATGCGGGCGTCGAACAACTCGATCTCGCGCAAATTGCCCAGCTGTCGTTCGAGAAGCCCGACTACGCGCGCTTCCCGTGTCTCGCGCTCGCGCTGAAGGCGCTTGAGGAAGGCGGCATCGCGAGCGCCGCATTGAACGCGGCGAACGAAGTCGCGGTCGAAGCGTTTCTCGAGCGCCGCATCGGCTTCATGGCGATTGCGGCGACGGTCGACGCCGTGCTCAACGCGCTGCCGAACCGTACGCCCGACGGGCTCGAGGATGTCCTGGCGGCGGATGCCGAGGCACGCCGCCTCGCCGCCGAGATCATTGCGAAAGCGCCTGCGCCACGCGTGGAGCGCACTGTCTGAATGGGGTGCTCATGAACGTGCTGGTCGAACTGATCGCGTTTGCGGTGGCGATCGGGGTGCTGGTCGTCGTGCATGAGTACGGACACTATCGCGTCGCGCGCTGGTGCGGCGTGAAGGTGCTGCGTTTCTCGATCGGCTTCGGCCAGCCCGTCGCGCGCTGGGTCAGCCGCAGGACGGGCACCGAGTGGACGCTGTCGGCGCTGCCGCTCGGCGGCTACGTGAAGATGCTCGACGAGCGCGATCCCGGCCCCGGCATCGCGCCCGAGGAGCTCGGCCAGG
Organism: Burkholderia sp. Se-20373; assembly: GCF_017104705.1. Taxonomy (NCBI): domain Bacteria; kingdom Pseudomonadati; phylum Pseudomonadota; class Betaproteobacteria; order Burkholderiales; family Burkholderiaceae; genus Burkholderia; species Burkholderia sp. Se-20373. Next base: position 16,102 of record NZ_JAAGPH010000086.1, read on the forward strand.
CGTTCAACCGGCAGTCCGTCTACAAGCGCATCGCGATCGTTGCAGCCGGGCCGATTGCCAACTTCCTGTTGGCAATCGCGCTGTTTTCGGTCGTATTCGCCACCGGCGTAACCGAGCCGGCCGCGATCGTCGCACCGCCGGCCACCGGCACGGTGGCGGCGCGCGCGGGCTTCGACGGCAGCGAGAAGATCGTGTCGATCCGCAACGCGCAGGGCGGCGAGGCCGAGCCGGTGCGGTCGTGGTCGGACCTGCGCTGGAAGCTGCTGGCCGCTGCATTCGATCACCGCGAGATCGTGCTCGGCGCACGCGACGGCAACACGACGTTCGATTTCCGCGTCGACCTCCGCCATGTTCCCGAAAGTCAGCTCGACGACGATTTCATGGCCCATCTGGGCTTCGAGACCGGCGGCGGCACGCTGTCGGTCGCGTCGGTGCAGCCCGGCAGCGCGGCGGAGCAGGCGGGCCTGAAGTCCGGCGACAAGCTGGTCGCGCTCGACGGCAAGCCGATCGGCGGCGCGTCGCGCTTCATCGATTTCGTGAAACACCATGCGGGCAAGCCGCTCGACCTGCAGATCGAGCGCGACGGCGCCGCGCAGACGGTGTCGATCGTGCCGCAGATGCAGCGCGACGACGAATCGGGGCAGCAGGTCGGCCGTATCGGCGCGGCGCTGTCGATGCATGCGCCGTCCGTCGACGTGCGATATGGGCCGATCGAAAGCCTGCAGCTCGGCGCACACCGTACGTGGGACATCTCCGTGTATTCGCTGAAGATGTTCGGGCGCATGATCACGGGCAACGCATCGCTGAAGAACCTGTCCGGCCCGGTGACGATCGCGGACTACGCGGGCAAGAGTGCGCGGCTCGGTCCGGCGGCGTTCCTGTCGTTCCTCGCCCTTGTCAGCATTAGCCTTGGCGTCCTGAACTTGTTGCCGATTCCCGTTTTGGACGGGGGGCATCTGTTATATTATGCGGTTGAAGCCGCGACCGGGAAAGCCGTCTCGGAGCGCTGGCAGCTGATTCTGCAAAGAGCCGGGTTGATCTGCATCGTCGCATTGTCGGCGATCGCGCTGTTCAACGATCTGGCTCGGTTAATCCATTTCTGAAGCGTCAGGCGGCGGCCGCTGGGCAGCCGCCTGATTTGATGCAGCTAAATATTGGGGATGCATGTTGTTCAAACCTCATCGCTTTGTACCTAAGACAGTTGCAGCGGCCGCGCTCGCCGCGCACGGCCTCGCGGCCCATGCAGCGGCACCGTTCGTGGTGCAAGACATCAAGATCGAGGGGCTGCAGCGCGTCGAAGCGGGTTCGGTGTTCGCCTACCTGCCGATCAAGCAGGGCGATACCTTCACGGACGACAAGGCATCCGAAGCAATCCGCGCGCTGTACGCGACGGGCTTCTTCAACGACGTACGCATCGCCACGCAGGGCAACGTCGTGATCGTGCAGGTGCAGGAGCGTCCGGCCATCGCGTCGATCGACTTCACCGGCACGAAGGAATTCGACAAGGACAACCTGACGAAGGCGCTGCGGGCAGTCGGCCTCGCCGACGGCCGCTACTACGACAAGGCGCTCGTCGACAAGGCGGAGCAGGAACTCAAGCGCCAGTACCTCACGCGCGGCTTCTACGCGGCCGAGGTCAAGACGACGGTCACGCCGGTCGACGCGAACCGCGTGTCGATCCTGTTCGCGGTGGCCGAAGGTCCGAGCGCGAAGATCCGCCAGATCAACTTCATCGGCAACAAGGCCTTCAGCACCAGCACGCTGCGCGACGAAATGCAGCTGTCGACGCCGAACTGGTTCTCCTGGTACACGAAGAACGACCTGTACTCGAAGGAAAAGCTCACCGGCGACCTCGAGGCGGTGCGCTCGTACTACCTGAATCGCGGCTATCTCGAGTTCAACATCGATTCGACCCAGGTGTCGATCTCGCCCGACAAGAAGGACATGTACCTGACGGTCACGCTGCATGAAGGCGAGCCGTACACGGTGTCGGGCATCAAGCTGTCGGGCAACCTGCTCGATCGCGAAGCCGAACTCAACAAGCTGATCAAGATCAAGCCGGGCGATCGCTTCTCGGCCGAAAAGCTGCAACAGACCACCAAGTCGATCGTCGACAAGCTCGGTGAGTACGGCTACGCATTCGCGACCGTCAACGCGCAGCCGGACATCGACCAGGCGAACCACAAGGTGAACCTGAACCTCGTCGTCGATCCGAGCCGCCGCGTGTACGTGCGCCGCATCAACGTCGTCGGCAATACGCGCACGCGCGACGAAGTGGTGCGCCGCGAAATGCGCCAGCTCGAAAGCTCGTGGTTCGATTCGAACCGCCTCGCGCTGTCGAAGGATCGCGTGAACCGTCTCGGCTACTTCACCAACGTCGACGTGACGACGCTGCCGGTCGAAGGCACGAACGACCAGGTCGACGTGAACGTGAAGGTCGACGAAAAGCCGACCGGCGCGATCACGCTGGGCGCGGGCTTCTCGTCGACGGACAAGGTCGTGCTGTCGGCGGGCGTGTCGCAGGACAACGTGTTCGGTTCGGGTACCAGCCTGTCGGTGAACGTCAACACCGCGAAGAGCTACCGCACGCTGACCGTCACGCAGGTCGACCCGTACTTCACGGTCGACGGCATCAAGCGGATCACGGACGTCTACTACCGCACGTACCAGCCGCTCTACTATTCGACGAGCTCGAGTTTCCGGATCATCAGCGCGGGCGGCAACCTGAAGTTCGGCATCCCGTTCTCGGAAGTCGACACCGTCTATTTCGGCGCGGGCTTCGAGCAGAACCGTCTCGACGTCGATTCGAACACGCCGCAGAGCTACCAGGATTACGTGAACCAGTTCGGCCGCGTGTCGAACACGGTGCCGCTGACGGTCGCGTGGTCGCGCGACGCGCGAGACAGCGCGCTGATTCCGAGCCGCGGCTACTTCACGCAGGCGAACATGGAGTACGGCGTGCCGGTCGGCAAGATCCAGTACTACAAGGCCGACCTGCAGGCCCAGTACTACTATTCGTTCTCGCGCGGCTTCATCCTGGGCCTGAACCTGCAAGGCGGCTACGGTAACGGTATCGGCAACCCGTACCCGATCTTCAAGAACTACTACGCGGGCGGTATCGGCTCCGTGCGTGGCTACGAGCCGAGCTCGCTGGGCCCGCGCGACACGAAGACGAACGACCCGATCGGCGGTTCGAAGATGGTCGTCGGCAACATCGAGCTGACGTTCCCGCTGCCGGGCACGGGCTACGACCGCACGCTGCGCGTGTTCACGTTCCTCGACGGCGGTAACGTGTGGGGCAACGCGCCGGGCGGCACGAGTACGGGCGCCAACGGCCTGCGTTACGGCTACGGTGTGGGTCTCGCGTGGATCTCGCCGATCGGCCCGCTGAAGCTGAGCCTCGGGTTCCCGCTGCAGAAGCATGAAGGCGACCAGTACCAGAAATTCCAGTTCCAGATCGGGACGGCGTTCTGACCGAACGCATGACAACAGCAACGAGAGGGTAATTTTGCTAACCGGTAAGTTTTCGAAACGAGTGATGTGCGCGCTGACCGTTGCGCTGGCCTTGGGCGCGGCAACGGTGCACGCACAGGACGTCGCCCGCATCGCGGCGGTCAATTCGGATCGGATCCTGCGCGAGTCGGTGCCCGCGAAGGCGGCGCAGACGAAGCTCGAAGCCGAGTTCGCGAAGCGCGACAAGGATCTGCAGGATCTGGCGGCGCGCCTGAAGTCGATGTCCGATTCGCTGGACAAGAACGGCGCGTCGCTGTCGGCGGCCGACCGCGCGCAGAAGCAGCGTGATCTCGCCCAGCTCGATACCGACTTCCAGCGCAAGCAGCGCGAGTTCCGCGAAGACCTGAACCAGCGCCGCAACGAGGAACTGGCGGCCGTGCTCGAGCGGGCGAACAAGGTCATCAAGCAGATCGCCGAGCAGCAGAATTATGACCTGATCGTGCAGGAAGCCGTGTACGTCAGCCCGCGCATCGACATCACCGACAAGGTGCTCAAGGCGCTCGCGTCCGGCTCGACGAACTGAACGGAGCAGACGACGAATGGCATTGACGCTTGAGGAACTCGTAAAGCGGTTCGGCGGCGAGATCGCCGGCGACGCACAGTGCAAGGTGGGCGGGCTCGCACCGCTCGACCAGGCAGGCGCGCAGCAACTCGCGTTCCTCGCGAATCCGAAGTACCTGTCGCAGGTCGAGTCGACCCGCGCCGGCGCTGTGCTGATCGCGCCGAAGGATCTGGAAAAGCTGGGCGCGGCCGCTGCAGGCCGCAATTTCATCGTCACGCCGAATCCGTACGCGTACTTCGCGCGCGTCGCGCAGATGTTCATCGACCTGGCCACGCCGCAGCGCGCCGCCGGCGTGCATCCGAGCGCGACGATCGATCCGGCCGCGCAGGTCGCCGCGAGCGCCGTGATCGGCCCGCACGTGACGGTCGAGGCCGGGGCGGTGATCGAGGACGGCGTGCAGCTCGATGCGAACGTCTTCATCGGCCGCGGCACGACGATCGGCGCGGGCTCGCACCTGTATCCGAACGCGTCGGTGTACCACGGCTGCAAGGTCGGCCCGCGCGCGATCATCCATGCGGGCGCCGTGATCGGCTCCGACGGCTTCGGCTTCGCGCCGGATTTCGTCGGCGACGGCGATGCGCGCACCGGCAGCTGGGTCAAGATCCCGCAGGTCGGCGGCGTCACGATCGGCCCGGACGTCGAGATCGGCGCGAACACGACGATCGATCGCGGCGCGATGGCGGATACCGTCATCGAGGAATGCGTGAAGATCGACAACCAAGTGCAGATCGGCCACAACTGCCGGATCGGCGCCTACACGGTGATCGCCGGCAGCGCCGGGATCGCGGGCAGTACGACGATCGGCCGCCACTGCATGATCGGCGGCGCGGCCGGGATCGCCGGCCACGTGACGCTCGGCGACTATGTCATCATCACCGCGAAGTCGGGCGTATCGAAGTCGCTGCCGAAGGCCGGCATCTATACCAGCGCGTTCCCGGCCGTCGACCACGGCGAATGGAACAAGAGCGCCGCGCTCGTGCGCAATCTCGACAAGCTGCGCGAGCGCATCAAGGCGCTCGAAGCCGCGCTCGCCGCCCAGGGCGGCACGGACGCCTGAGCGCATCATGCGAGACCTCGAACCGGGCACGGCCAGCGCAACCGGCCCGGTTTGCCAGACTGGGCCGTACGCCGGCCCACTTCAGCCTTTGCATCACCACCGCGCAGCCTCTGCGTGAGACGAACCATCATGAGCACTGAAAAAATCAATCTCGACATCCACAAGATCCTCACGCTGCTGCCGCATCGCTACCCGATTCTGCTCGTCGATCGCGTGCTCGAACTCGAACCGCACAAGGGCATCAAAGCGCTGAAGAACGTGTCGATCAACGAGCCGTACTTCCAGGGGCATTTCCCGAAGCGGCCGGTGATGCCGGGCGTGCTGATCCTCGAAGCGCTCGCGCAGGCCGCGGCGCTGCTGACCTTCTCGGAAGAGCAGCCGAAGGATCCGGAGAACACGCTGTACTACTTCGTCGGGATCGACGGTGCGCGCTTCAAGCGTCCGGTCGAGCCGGGCGACCAACTGATTCTGAACGTGACGTTCGAACGCTACATCCGCGGCATCTGGAAGTTCAAGGCGGTGGCGGAAGTGGACGGCAAGGTGGCGGCGGAAGCCGAACTGATGTGCACGGTCAAGACGACCGACGTGGCGCCCTGAGCGACGCGGCACGGACAGGCAACGCAACGCGACACATCACATCGAGAGGCAACGGCGCATGACCAGGATTCATCCCACCGCGATTGTCGAACCGGGCGCGCAGATCGACGAATCGGTCGAGATCGGCCCGTACGCGATCGTCGGTCCGCACGTCACGATCGGCGCGCGTACGACGATCGGCTCGCACAGCGTGATCGAAGGCCATACGACGCTCGGCGAGGACAACCGTATCGGCCATTACGCGTCGGTCGGTGGTCGTCCGCAGGACATGAAGTACAAGGACGAGCCGACGAAGCTCGTGATCGGCAGCCGCAACACGATCCGCGAGTTCACGACGATCCACACGGGCACCGTGCAGGACGTCGGCGTGACGACGCTCGGTGACGACAACTGGATCATGGCCTATGTGCACATCGGTCACGACTGCACCGTCGGCAACCACGTGATCCTGTCGAGCAACGCACAGATGGCCGGCCACGTCGAGATCGGCGACTGGGCGATCGTCGGCGGGATGTCGGGTGTCCACCAGTTCGTGCGCATCGGCGCGCACTCGATGCTGGGCGGCGCATCGGCGCTCGTGCAGGACATTCCGCCGTTCGTGATCGCGGCAGGCAACAAGGCCGAGCCGCACGGGATCAACGTCGAAGGGCTGCGCCGGCGCGGTTTCTCGCCCGACGCGATCTCCGCGCTGCGCAGCGCATACCGCCTGCTGTACAAGAACGGCCTGTCGCTCGAGGAGGCGAAAGTGCAGTTGCGCGAGCTGGCGGCGGCGGGCGGCGAGGGCGACGCACCCGTGAAGGCGCTCGTCGAGTTCATCGACGCGTCGCAACGCGGCATCATCCGCTAAGCGATGCCGCTTCCGACCTCTCAGCTCCGGCTCGCGATGGTGGCCGGCGAACCGTCGGGCGACCTGCTCGGCGCGTCGCTGCTCGGCGGGCTGCGCGAGCGGCTGCCCGAATCGGCCCAGTACTACGGGATCGGCGGGCCGCGCATGATCGCGCAGGGCTTCGACTCGCACTGGCAGATGGACAAGCTGACCGTGCGCGGCTATGTCGAGGCGCTGGGCCAGATTCCCGAGATCCTGCGGATTCGCGGCGAGCTGAAGCGCCAGTTGCTCGCCGAGCGGCCGGACGCGTTCATCGGCGTCGATGCGCCCGATTTCAACTTCAACGTCGAACAGGCGGCGCGCGACGCGGGCATCCCGTCGATCCACTTCGTGTGCCCGTCGATCTGGGCGTGGCGCGGCGGCCGGATCAAGAAGATCGCGAAGTCCGTCGATCACATGCTGTGCCTGTTCCCGTTCGAACCGGCGATTCTCGACAAGGCAGGCGTTGCCTCGACCTACGTCGGCCATCCGCTCGCCGACGAGATTCCGCTCGAGCCCGACACGCACGGTGCGCGTATCGCGCTCGGACTGCCGGCCGACGGCCCGGTGATCGCCGTGTTGCCGGGCAGCCGGCGCTCGGAAATCGCACTGATCGGCCCGACCTTCTTCGCGGCGATGGCGCTGATGCAGCAGCGCGAGCCCGGCGTGCGGTTCGTGATGCCGGCGGCCACGCCCGCGCTGCGCGCGTTGCTGCAGCCGCTCGTCGACGCGCATCCGCAGCTCGCGCTGACGATCACCGACGGCCGCTCGCAGGTCGCGATGACGGCTGCCGACGCGATCCTCGTGAAGAGCGGCACGGTCACGCTGGAAGCCGCGCTGCTGAAGAAGCCGATGGTGATCTCGTACAAGGTGCCCTGGCTGACCGGGCAGATCATGCGCCGGCAGGGTTACCTGCCGTACGTCGGCTTGCCGAACATCCTGGCGGGGCGTTTCGTCGTGCCCGAGCTGCTGCAGCATTTCGCGACGCCCGAGGCGCTCGCCGATGCGACGCTCACGCAGCTGCGTGACGATGCGAACCGCCGCACGCTGACCGAAGTCTTTACCGAAATGCATCTTTCGCTGCGGCAGAACACGGCCGTGAAGGCGGCCGAAGCGGTCGTGCGCGTGCTCGAACAACGCAAGGGGCGCGCATGACCGCAGTCCGTGCACCACGCCGCCGCGCGTCGAGCGACGTGCAGGGCGGTTTCGATTTCAGCCGCCCCGACGAGATCGTCTGCGGCGTCGACGAAGCGGGCCGCGGCCCGCTCGCGGGGCCGGTGGTGGCCGCCGCGGTGATCCTCGATCCGGCGCAGCCGATCGACGGGCTCGACGATTCGAAGGCGTTGTCCGCGAAGAAGCGCGACGCGCTGTATGAGCTGATCGTCGCGCGCTCGCTGTCGTATTGCGTCGCGTCGGCGAGCGTCGACGAGATCGACACGCTGAACATCCTGCACGCGACGATGCTCGCGATGAAGCGGGCGGTCGAAGGGCTGTCGGTCCTGCCGACGCTCGCGCAGATCGACGGCAACCGCTGCCCGACGCTGACCGTGCGCGCCGAGGCGATCGTCAGCGGCGACGCGCTCGTGCCGAGCATCTCGGCCGCGTCGATCCTCGCGAAGGTCACCCGTGACCGCATGCTCGTCGACCTGCACGAACGCTTCCCGGTGTACGGCTTCAACGTGCATGCGGGCTACGGCACCGTGAAACACCTTGCCGCGCTGCGCGAGCACGGCCCGTGCGAAGCCCATCGGCGTTCGTTCGCGCCGGTTCGTGCGGCACTCGACCTGATTCGATGAAAAGCATTACTTCCCGTGACAACCCGCTGTACAAGCGCCTGAAGGCGCTCGCGGGTTCGACGTCCCATCAACGCCGCGGTGGTCAGGCGCTGCTCGAAGGATTCCATCTCGCGAGCGCGTACCTCGATACGGGCGCGACGCCCGAGCTGTGCGTCACGACCGAAGGCGCGCTCGGCCATGCCGAAGCGCAGGCGATCGTCGCGCGCATCGATGCGCAGCGGATCGTCACGCTGCCCGACGCGCTGTTCGGGCAGTTGTCGAACGTCGTCAACGGCGTCGGCTTCCTGCTGCTCGTCGACCGGCCGGCGCAGCCGCTGCCGGCGCGCGTGACGCAGTCGTCGGTCGTGCTCGACGGCGTGCAGGACGCCGGCAACGTCGGTTCGATCCTGCGCAGCGCGGCGGCCGCAGGCGTGCGTCACGTGTTCTGTGCGCCGGGCACCGCGTATGCATGGTCGTCGAAGGTGCTGCGTTCGGGCATGGGCGCGCATTTCCTGCTGTCGATCCACGAGGACGTCGAAGCCGGCGCGCTCGCCGAGCGCCTCGCTGTGCCGGTCGCGCTGACCGACTCGCATGGCGCGCAGGCAGTCTATGACTGCGACCTGTCGGGGCCCGTTGCCTGGGTGTTCGGCAACGAGGGGGCGGGCGTGTCGGCGTTCTGGCGCGACGCGGCCACGCATCGCGTGACGATCCCGCAACCGGGCGGGATGGAGTCGCTGAACGTCGCGGCCGCGGCTGCGGTCTGCCTGTTCGAGCAGGTGCGTCAGCAGCGGCGTGCGTGACACCACACGCGTGCTCGCTCGGCACCATGAAAAAGACCGCGTTCGACGCGGTCTTTTTGTTTCCGGCGGCGACCAGGCCGCCGCCGGCGCTCAGGCTTAGTACGACTGCCGGTCGAGGCGGATTTCCTGCAGGATCGTCGTCGCGATTTCCTCGATCGACTTGTGCGTCGACGACAGCCACTTGATCCCCTCGCGGCGCATCATCGCTTCGGCTTCGTTGATCTCGTAGCGGCAGTTCTCGGGCGCCGCGTATTTGCTGCCCGGCCGGCGCTCGTTACGGATCTCCGACAGGCGCTGCGGGTCGATCGACAGCCCGAACAGCTTCTCGCTGTACGCGGCGAGCGCCGACGGCAGCTTGCCGCGCTCGAAATCTTCCGGAATCAGCGGGTAGTTGGCCGCCTTCACGCCGTACTGCATCGCGAGATACAGGCTCGTCGGCGTCTTGCCGCTGCGCGACACGCCGACGAGGATCACGTCGGCTTCCGACAGGTTGCGGTTCGACTGGCCGTCGTCGTGCGCGAGCGAGAAGTTGATCGCCTCGATCCGGGTCTTGTATTCCTCGGTGTCCGCGTTCTGGTGGCCGCGGCCCATCGCGTGGCTCGACTTGAGCTCCAGTTCCTGCTCGAGCGGTTCGACGAAGCGCTGGAACATGTCGAGCACGAGTGCGTTCGAGCGCTTGACGATGTCGTTCGACTCGCTGTCGACGAGCGTCGTGAACACGATCGCGCGGCGCCCGTCGTGCACGGCGGCCTCGTTGATCTTCTCGACGGTCGCATAGGCCTTGTCGAGCGAATCGACGAACGGCACGCGCACGAGACGGAATTTCTGGTCGAACTGGGAGAGGATCGAATGCGCGAAGGTTTCGGCAGTGATCCCGGTGCCGTCGGAGACGATGAATACGGTAGGCAGCATGAATCTGGGCGTCGAGCGTGAAGGGCGGTTGCGCGGGCGGCTGGAGGTTCGCCTCCAGACGCAGTGACAAGGTCGCGCCACATCCGGCAGCCGGCACGGTAGAATAGCGGCAACCTGTTGGATAAGCAATTGCGGGGGCAGGGCGCGAACGGCGCCCCAGGCTTCGCCGCTCGATTTCAAAATTCCCGGCAAGTGTGGCGATTTGTCTGAAAATATCGCTCTTCTGCCGGGATTTTTGCAAATCGGGTCGGAAGATCAGCCGCCGCTGCGATTGTTTCTCCAACAGGTTGCGCAAGACGCGCCGCGCCCTTTTGCAAGCGCCCGCGTCCAAGCCCACTTGCGCAATCGAGCATTTTTTTCACACTTAGGGGCTTGTATGACTAACGCAGCAAACGTCGCAAAGGACCAGGCGTATGTAATTCCGTTCGAGCAGTTGCGGATGACCGATGTGGAGATCGTCGGCGGCAAGAATGCGTCGCTGGGCGAAATGATCAGCCAGCTTTCCGAAGCAGGCGTTCGCGTACCCACCGGTTTCGCCACGACCGCGCTCGCGTTCCGCGATTTCCTCAAGCACAACGACCTTACCGACCGCATCGCCAAGCGTCTCGAGTCGCTCGACATCGACGACGTGAAAGCGCTCGCCGAAGCCGGCGCCGAAATCCGCAAGTGGATCGTCGATGCGCCGATGCAGGCACGTCTCGAGCAGGAAATCCGTGAGCAGTTCGAAACCCTGAAGAACAGCTCGCCGGGCGAGCTGTCGTTCGCCGTGCGTTCGTCCGCGACCGCGGAAGACCTGCCCGACGCATCGTTCGCCGGCCAGCAGGAGTCGTACCTGAACGTCGTCGGCATCGACGACGTGCTCGATCGCATGAAGCACGTGTTCGCGTCGTTGTACAACGACCGCGCGATCTCGTATCGCGTGCACAAGGGCTTCACGCACGCGGAAGTCGCCCTGTCTGCCGGCGTGCAGCGCATGGTCCGCTCGGACGTCGGCGCGGCCGGCGTGATGTTCACGATCGACACCGAATCGGGTTTCAAGGACGCCGTGTTCATCACGTCGAGCTACGGCCTGGGTGAAACCGTCGTGCAGGGCGCGGTGAACCCGGACGAGTTCTATGTGTTCAAGACGACGCTCGCACAGGACAAGTACCCGATCATCCGCCGCTCGATCGGCTCGAAGCTGATCAAGATGGAATTCACGCAGCCGGGCGAGCCGGGCCGCGTGAAGACGGTCGACGTGCCGCACGAGCAGCGCAACCGCTACTCGATCACCGACGAAGACGTGATCGAGCTGGCCAAGTACGCGGTCATCATCGAGAAGCACTACCAGCGTCCGATGGACATCGAGTGGGGCAAGGACGGCCGCGACGGCAAGATCTTCATCCTGCAGGCACGCCCGGAAACCGTGAAGAGCCAGGCGAGCGGCAAGGCCGAGCAGCGCTTCAAGCTGAAGGGCCAGTCGCAGGTGCTGGCAACGGGCCGTGCGATCGGCCAGAAGATCGGTGCGGGCCCCGTGCGCGTGATCCAGGATCCGTCGGAAATGGAACGCGTGCAGCCGGGCGACGTGCTGGTGGCCGACATGACCGACCCGAACTGGGAGCCGGTGATGAAGCGTGCAGCCGCGATCGTCACGAACCGTGGCGGCCGGACCTGCCACGCGGCGATCATCGCGCGTGAACTCGGCGTGCCGGCAGTCGTCGGCTGCGGCGACGCGACCGACATCCTGAAGGACGGCGCGCTCGTCACCGTGTCGTGCGCGGAAGGCGACGAAGGCAAGATCTACGACGGCCTGCTCGAGACGGAAGTCACGGAAGTGCAGCGCGGCGAACTGCCGGAAATCCCGGTCAAGATCATGATGAACGTCGGCAACCCGCAGCTCGCGTTCGACTTCTCGCAACTGCCGAACGGCGGCGTGGGTCTCGCGCGTCTCGAGTTCATCATCAACAACAACATCGGCGTTCACCCGAAGGCGATCCTCGAGTACCCGAACATCGACCAGGACCTGAAGAAGGCCGTCGAGAGCGTCGCGCGCGGTCACGCATCGCCGCGTCAGTTCTACGTCGACAAGCTGACGGAAGGTGTCGCGACGATCGCGGCGGCGTTCTATCCGAAGCCCGTGATCGTGCGTCTGTCCGACTTCAAGTCGAACGAGTACAAGAAGCTGATCGGCGGTTCGCGTTACGAGCCGGACGAGGAAAACCCGATGCTGGGCTTCCGCGGCGCGTCGCGTTACATCGCTGAGGACTTCGCGCAGGCGTTCGAGATGGAGTGCCGTGCACTGAAGCGCGTGCGCGACGAGATGGGCCTGACCAACGTCGAGATCATGGTGCCGTTCGTGCGTACCGTGAAGCAGGCGGAGCGCGTCGTCGGCCTGCTCGAGAAGTTCGGCCTGAAGCGCGGCGAAAACGGCCTGCGCCTCGTGATGATGTGCGAAGTCCCGACCAACGCGATCCTCGCCGAAGACTTCCTGCAGTTCTTCGACGGCTTCTCGATCGGCTCGAACGACCTCACGCAGCTCACGCTCGGCCTCGACCGCGATTCGGGCATGGAACTGCTGGCTGTCGACTTCGACGAACGCGACCCGGCCGTCAAGTTCCTGCTGAAGCGCGCGATCGATACCTGCCGCAAGATGGGCAAGTACGTCGGCATCTGCGGCCAGGGCCCGTCCGATCACCCGGACTTCGCGCAATGGCTGACGGACGAAGGCATCGTGTCGATCTCGCTGAACCCCGACACGATCATCGATACGTGGCAGGCGCTCGCCAACCGGAAGTAACGGTCGGTAACTTGCCATCGACGAAGGAGCGGCGCTGCTGCTCCTTCACTGAAGGCAGATTGCAAGGTTCATGCTATAAACACCCCGGTAGACACCGGGGTGTTTTTGTTTGTCGGTACGAAGCGGGCTGCTCCAAGCCTGCCGAGCGCACGCCCGGGAGCCACGAACAAATCGATCCGGAACAGCGCTTCAGCGCGTATTCTGGTTCCATGCCACGCAAGTGAACGTGGGAAACGTTTTTCTGGAGACCACAATGATGTCGGGGCATCTGTTCTGGTGGGTCGCGGTGGGCGTGCTGGTCGTGGCCGAGTTGCTGACGGGCACGTTCTACCTGCTGATGATCGCGCTCGGCTTTCTCGCGGGCGGGCTGCTGCAGCTGGCCGGTTTCGCGCCGCACGTGCAGTTCGGTGCGGCGGCCGTGGTCGCGATCGTCGCGATGGTCGTGTTGCGGCGTTCGGGGCTCGGCCGCAAGCAGAAGCGCGACACGTCGACGAATCCCGACGTCAATCTCGATATCGGCGCGACCGTCACGGTCGACGCGTGGCGTGACGGCCGGGCGCGCGTGCAGTATCGCGGCGCCGACTGGGATGTCGAGCTCGAGAACGGCGAGCGCGACGACGCGCACGTGTACCAGGTGAGTGCCGTGCGGGGCAATTGTCTCGTGGTCGTGGCGAAACCCGCGGGCTGATCGTCCGCCGATACAACAAGGAGGGAATATTTCATGGATTCGCTGATCATCTGGGTTGTCCTGCTCGTCATCGCGATCGTGATCGTGTCGAAGACGGTGAAGATCGTGCCGCAGCAGCATGCGTGGGTGCTCGAACGCTTCGGGCGCTATCACGCGACGCTGTCGCCCGGCCTGAACATCGTGCTGCCGTTCGTCGATCGAATCGCATACCGGCACGTGCTGAAGGAAATCCCGCTCGACGTGCCGAGCCAGGTCTGTATCACGCGCGACAACACGCAGCTGCAGGTCGATGGCGTGCTGTACTTCCAGGTGACCGATCCGATGAAGGCGTCGTACGGGTCGAGCAACTTCGTGCTCGCGATCACGCAGCTCGCGCAAACGACGTTGCGCTCGGTGGTCGGCAAGCTCGAACTCGACAAGACGTTCGAGGAGCGCGACTTCATCAACCACAACATCGTGTCGGCGCTCGATCAGGCCGCGGCGAACTGGGGGGTGAAGGTCCTGCGCTACGAGATCAAGGATTTGACGCCGCCGAAGGAAATCCTGCACGCGATGCAGGCGCAGATCACCGCGGAGCGTGAAAAGCGTGCGCTGATCGCCGCATCCGAAGGCCGCAAGCAGGAGCAGATCAATCTCGCGTCGGGCGCGCGCGAAGCGGCGATCCAGAAATCCGAAGGCGAGCGGCAGGCCGCGATCAACCAGGCGCAGGGCGAGGCCGCCGCGATTCTGGCGGTGGCCGAGGCGAACGCGCAGGCGATCCAGAAGATCGCGAACGCGATGCAATCGCAGGGCGGGATGGACGCGGTGAACCTGAAGGTGGCCGAGCAGTATGTCAGCGCATTCTCGAATCTCGCGAAGCAGGGCAACACGCTGATCGTGCCGTCGAACCTGTCGGATCTCGGCTCGGCGATCTCGTCGGCGCTGACGATCGTCAAGAGCGCGGGGGCCGCCTCGGGCGGGAAGGCCTGAGTCCGGATTTACGCAGGGCGCCGGCGGCCGCCGCGTGTGATCGGTGTGCGGCGAATCGTCGCGCAGCCGGATGCGGATGATGCCCGTGCGGTGCCGTCGTCGGTACCTTTCTTCGCCCGGAACCGGCGGCGTGGCGTGCCCGGGATCGCTCCTGTCCCTGGCGCGCCCGATTCATCTGGCACCCAAGCAACACGGCCCGCTTCGAGCGGGCCGTGTCGTGTGTGATGCGTGTCGCGCAGGTCAGGTGCCGGCGCGCATGATGCGTGCCTTTTCGCGTTCCCAGTCGCGCTTCTTCTCGGTTTCGCGCTTGTCGTGCAGCTTCTTGCCCTTCGCGAGCGCGATGTCGCACTTCACGCGACCGCCCTTGTAGTGGAAGTTCAGCGGCACGAGCGTGTAGCCGCGCTGCTCGACCTTGCCGATCAGTTTCTTGATTTCCTCGCGGTGCAGCAGCAGCTTGCGCGTGCGAACCGGGTCGGGCGTGATGTGGGTCGAAGCCTCGGGCAGCGGGCTGATATGGGTACCGATCAGGAAGATCTCGGCGTGCTTGATCACGACGTAACCTTCCCGGATCTGGCCGCGCCCGGCGCGCAGCGCCTTGACTTCCCAGCCCTCGAGCACGAGCCCCGCCTCGTAGCGTTCCTCGATGTGGTAATCGAAGTGCGCTTTCCTGTTGTCGATGATGCTCATGAAAGGATCGGGCCAACTCGTTTAAAATCACGATTTTAGCAAAGCGGGGCGGGAATCGCCCGGCTTGCGTTCTCACCTTGAGCGATGCCGCGCGATTTATGGCAGATGTCCAGAAAACCGTATTGATCCGTCATTCGGCGGAACAGATGTTCGACCTCGTCACCGACGTGGCCGACTACCCCAATTTCCTGCCCTGGTGCGGCGGTGTCGAGATTCGCCGTCAGGACGAGAGCGGGATGGAAGCGCGCATCGACATCAACTTCAAAGGCATCAAGCAGCATTTCGCGACGCGCAACACGCAGCAGCGCCCGACGCGGATCGACATGGAGTTCACGGACGGCCCGTTCAAGAAGTTCACGGGCTCGTGGCGCTTCACGGCACTGCGTGCCGATGCCTGCAAGATCGAATTCGCGCTGCACTACGAGTTCTCGAGCATCCTGCTCGAGAAGATCATCGGGCCCGTGTTCAGCCATATCGCGAACACGTTCGTCGATTCGTTCGTGAAGCGTGCCGACCAGCGCTACGGGAAGGGGTGACGCGATGCTGTCGATCGAAGTCTGCTACGCGCTGCCGGATCGCCAGACGCTGATTCCGCTGTCGCTGCCCGAAGGGGCGACCGTTCGTTCGGCGATCGATGCGAGCGGCGTGCTCGCGCTGCACCCGGAAATCGATCTCGCGAACGCGAAAACGGGTGTGTACGGCAAGCTTGCGCCGCTCGACGCACCGCTCGCCGACCACGACCGCGTCGAGATCTACCGTCCGTTGATCGTCGATCCGAAGCTCGCGCGCCAGCGGCGCGTCGACAAGTCGCGCCGCGCCGGCTCCATCGAGGGCCGCAAGTGGATGCACAAGGACGCGCGCTGACGCCGGCCATTCCACGCCTTTCGTCCCGATTCGTCTGATCAAACGCCGCGGCGCTCAGTGGGCCGCGGCGTTTGCGTTTGCCGGTGTGCTTCCCGATGTATTGCCGCCAGCGGGCGTGTCGCCGTGCTGCCGCACCGATCCGTAGACGCCCGCGAGCAGCAGCACCAGCGCGGCGATCTCGAGTGCATGCGGCATCCGCTGGTCGTACACGAACGCGTAAAGCATCGCGAACACGGTTTCGAATACGATCAGCTGACCCGACAGCGTAAGCGGCAGCCGCTTCGACGCGGCATTCCACAGCCCGTTGCCGAGCCACGACGCGCCGATCGCGAGCACCAGGTTCAGCAGCCAGAACAGTTGCCAGCGCGACGCCGGGACCGCTGTCTGCACGGTGCCGGCCGGCAGCGCGAGGATCGCGATCCAGACGAGCCCGCCGATCAGGCCCGTCACGACGCCCCACAGCACCGACCACTCGTTGCCGCCGAAATGGTGATGGCGCTGCAGATAGCGAGCGTTCGCGACCGCATACCAGGTCCAGCTCGCGAGCGCGCCGGCCGCGCAGGCAATGCCCGCGAGCTTCTGGCCGAGCGTCGTCGCATGCGCGGCCTCGGAGGTGAACAGGTCGACGTTGATGCAGACGATGCCCGCGATCACCAGCGCGAGCGGGGCCGCGAGCCGCCGCAGCGGCACGGCGCCGTGGTCGCCGAGGCCCGCGAGCGTGACCGTGACGGGCAGCACGCCGACGATCAGCGAGCTGGGCGCGATGCCGATGAGATGCACGGCGCCGGACAGCAGCATGTAGTACGCGACGTTGCCGACGACCGCGAGCCTGACCAGCGCGACGAGATCTTCGCGGGTCAGCCGCGTGAGCAGCGAGCGGGCGGCCGGCAGCGCGGCCGCCAGCGACACGAGGCCGTACATCGCGTAACGGCCGGCGCTCAGCAGCAGCGGCGAGAAGTCGGTCAGCAGCCGAGGAACGAGAAACACCATGCCCCACAGGGCACCTGCCAAAACACCATAGACCACACCGCGTCGCATCGACCGCTCCGAACACATGACTGACGAGCGCGCATCGTAGCGACGCGGCCGCCACGTCGTCTTGTTCATTCCTGCACTCGGCGCAGGGCGGAGTGCTGGCGTGCCGCGCCCGGGAGCGATTACCGCAGGCTGCGGATCATTCGTCAGCCGAATCGGGCGATGCGGCCGCGTTGTGGCCCGACGCCCCGGCCCGTGCGGGCCGACGCACGGTGCGCAACGTGCCGCTGTTGCCGCCGCCGCAGTAGAAGCAGTCGTGGCCGTCGGATTCGAGCCCCGATACGCCGACGCCAGCCGGCATGTCGATCTGCTCGAGCACCTGGCCGGTGCGCGGATCGATGTGCCGCAGGTCGGCCTGGTCGGCTTCCCAGGTACCGTGCCACAGCTCGCCATCGACCCACGTCACGCCGGTGACGAAGCGGTTCGATTCGATCGTGCGCAGCACGGCGCCCGTTTGCGGATCCACCTGATGAATCTTGCGTTCGCGGTACTGGCCGACCCACAGCGCGCCTTCGGCCCAGGCCAGCCCGGAATCGCCGCCGTTGCCCGGGGCAGGGATCGTCGCGAGCACGCGGCCCGATTCGGGATCGATCTTCTCGATGCGATCTTCGACGATCTGGTACAGGTGGCGGCCGTCGAACGCCGTGCCCGCATGCGCGGCGACGTCGAGCGAGCGGACGGTCGTGCCGCGTTCCGGGTCGAGCGCATTCAGCTTGTCGCCGGACGCGTACCACACGTACTGCCCGTCGTACGTGACGCCGTGTACGCCGTCGACGCCCGGAAACGGGCCGTATTCGCGAAGGATGTCTGCTCGGGAGCGTTTCATGTTCGTCACCTCGTCGTTCGGTGAGGTCATCCTAATCGCCCGGGAGCGGGGCGGGGAGTAACAAGGTCGTCGCGAAACCGGGCAGTGGCGGCGTCATCCAGCGGCGCGCGCGGCCGCGGCCCAGCGCCTGGACCTTGTCGGCTTCTGCGAGGGCGTCGAGCGCGCGCTGCACGGTGCGTTGGCTTGCGCCGAGGGCCAGCGCCAGCGCGGAGCTCGACCACGCTTCGCCATCGGCGAGGAGCGCGAGCACGGCCGCGTGGCGATCGTCGACCGGGCGCGCCAGCACGACGGTCTCGCGTATGCCGAGCGGTTCGAGCGCGAAGCCGCGCGGCGTGGCGACGACGTTCGCGAGCGGCCGCAGCAC
>NZ_JAAGPH010000087.1:0-34093 GCF_017104705.1 Burkholderia sp. Se-20373
TCGCGCGCGCCGGTCGCGCGCAGCGCGTCCGCCACCGCGCGCGCGTATGCCGCGTGATCGACGCGTGTCGAACCGGCCGTGAACACGACCGGGGGCTCACCGGCCGCGAGATACGCATCGAGTGCCACATCGTCTTCAGGCGTCGCAATATCGTTGAACAACGGGAAACCGCTTTGCAGATGATTCGACGGCCAGTCCGGCTGCGGCGGCGCGAACCAGCCGGGAAACAGGCACAGCACGCCATCGGTCGAATGCAGCCAGCGGCCCAGCACGCGCCGCGCGGGCGCGAGCCCGAGCGCGCGGCGCACCGCGTTGAGCGCGGGGCCGCATGCGCGATCGAGCACCTGCCGCTCGATCAGCGTCATCAGCGCCGCCTTCACGGGCAGCGGCCAGCGTGCGGGAATCGTCAGGCGCGGGTGCGTCGGCGGCGCATGCGCGGATAGCAGCGTCGACGGCGACACCTGCACCGACACGTACGGCGTACCGTGCAGCTCCTGCATGAAGCGCGCGGAGAACGCCCACAGCGTGCCGACGAGCACCGTATCGTCGTCGGTCAGCGCACGCAGCGCGTCGTAGTGCGGGCGCAGCGTCGGCGCGATCACCTCCCACAACGTGCGAAACGACGTACGCGAATCCCACAGCGCGGGGTTCGCCATCGCGGCCTCGTAGTCGGCCGCGGAGCCGATCGGCACGAAGGCGAAACCGCAACGGCGCACGACTGCCTCGAACGGCGCATGCGTGCAGAACACGACGTCGTGACCGCGCGCCGCAAGCGTGCGTGCGACGCCGAGCAGCGGATGCACGTCGCCCGCCGAGCCGATCGCGGTCACGATCATCTTCGCCATCGCGCGCCTCGCGGGGTTCAGTAGAAGCCGGGAATCAGCGCCGCGACTTCGCGACGGTACTGCGTGTACGCCGGCCCGAAATACCCGGTCAGCCAGCTTTCCTCGACGCGCACCTTGTACGCGAGCGACGCGAACACGAGCAGCACGCCGAGCGCACCGCGCCATTCGCCGCCGATCAGTGCGGCGCCGACGAGTGCGATCAGGCAGCCCGTATAGATCGGGTGACGCACGAGCCCATACGGCCCCGTGCGGACGAGCTCATGGTCTTCCTTCAGCGTGACCGACACGCTCCAGTTCGTGCCGAGGTGCAGCCGCGCCCACACCGAGAACAGCAGGCCGGCCACCAGCACCGCGAGCCCGCACTGCGCCTGCAGGCCGAAGCGCTGCCAGTCCGGCACGAGCGCCTGCCACGACGGATCGGGCAGGATGATCAGCGCGCCGCCGACGATCAGCGGAATCGACTGCAACGTGCGCGAGCGCGACGCTTCCTTGCGCACGGTCGTCTTCACGCCTTGCGAAGTGGCGATCCAGTAGGCGAGCCACACGGCCCACGGAACGACGATGGCGATGGTCTGAACGATATTCACGGCGAGCCTGCCTCGTTGGGATGGGAATTCGGGAGCGCCGCGCGTATCAGACGCACGGCGTACGGCGTCACGACGACAGCGCGTGCATCGGAGCAGGCACGCACGACTGCGCGGCGGCAAGCGCCATGCCGGCGGCGAGCTGCGACCCGCCGCAGAAAAAGTCGAGCAACGCCGAACGCGTGTATTCGCGCTGCGCGCGGCCTTCGATGTCGAGGAAGTGACCGGCGTCCGGCACCGTCGCGAACCGTGCGCGCGGCACGTGCGCGCCGAGCTGGCGCACGTCGGCCGGCGTCGTGTATTCGTCGCGTTCGCCGTTCAGGAACAGCAGCTCGCAGCCGATGTTCGAGAACTCGCTGAGGTAGCGCTCCGGCTGCAGCGACAGGATCTGGTCGACGTGGAACGCGACCTGGTCCTGCTCGTCGCGCGGCAGGCGCGTGAGATACCGGTAGTTGTACAGCTTCATGATGCGGGGCAGGTAGCGGCCGACGGTGTCGTTCAGCAACTGCGCGGCCTTCAGGTTCTCGCCGGCCGCGATGTGGTCGCGGGCGCGCGTCACGTAGTCGACCATCGCGTCGTTCAGGAACGGCGAGAACGAGCAGATCGCCGCGCGCCGCACGCTCGGGCAGCCGCGCGCAAGCGCGAACAGCGACGCGACGCCGCCCCACGACACCGACACGAGGTACGCCGGCGCGAAGCGCTCGACCAGGTGCTGCAGGATCGCGGCCTCGTCGTCCTTCGTCAGGATGAAGCAGCCCGGGTTGTGCTGGCGCGACTGCCCCGCATACGGCAGGTCGAAGCAGATCGTGTTCATCCGCTCGCCGAGATACTGGACGGTCTGCCCGAACGACGCGGTCGTCGCGAGCGCGCCGTTGACGAGCATTGCCGTGTCGAACGCCGGGTCGAACACGTTCCGTTCGACGTAGACCTTCAGACCATTCGGCAATGGGACCACGTGTTTTTCGGTCAGCATCGTCGTTCTCCGGTGGATGCGGCGTCTCGACGTCGCGGCATGCTGCAGGTGCGCAATGACTGCACCGGTCTGTCACGCGCGATCCGAATCGCGCGATTGGCCAATGCACCGCGGCAATACCGGCGGCATCGATTCATTCCTCGTTGTGCGGCGCCATACTAATACGGACAATATTACTGACTCAAGTCATTCCAACAATACCCTCTACTCAGTTAGGAAATGCGCCGGATTCAAATTATTCCCGCATTTTTTATGGTAAGCGGAATTCGCTCGAGGGCGGTCGCAATCGTTTGCGAAGCAGCGGTCGATCCCCGTTTAATCGGCACACAACCATTTATAATCAATACGTTATGCCGTTTCATCCGCCTATTTCAAACGGATTTTCATGAATGAATCGCGACGACGTTTCGCGCGTCGGCTTCCGTGCTCAACCAAATATCACACAGCTCATTACTCTTTCATTCCGTAATCGATTCGACACCTGCAACGATTAACCGGATTGATTGCTCGCTTCAGAAAGCGTTTTAAACAAACTCCATCTTTTTTAAACATCTTTCAATCATTTTTCCGCACCTGCACAACGCGCGATCGGGGGCCCCGTTCACCTCCCGGGTACCTGCCGCCACCGTCAGACCCCGATTTTTTGTTGATTGAACGATCAATAAAAAACCGCTAAGCTCTCGACTTCCATGGACGGCCCGTGCGGGCGAAGGGAGTCGCGATGCCGAAAGTCGGAATGCGGGAGATTCGCCGCGCGCAGTTGATCGACGCCACGCTGCGCTCGATCGACGAGGCGGGCCTGCCCGGCACGACGCTCGCATCGGTCGCGCAACGCGCGAACATCTCGACGGGCATCGTCAGCCACTACTTCGGCGACAAGGACGGCCTGCTCGAAGCGACGATGCGGCACGTGCTGCGCGACCTGTGGTCGGCCACCACGCGCCGCCGCGTGGCGGCACGCAAGGATCCGCGCGCCCGGCTGCGCGCGATCGTCGCCGCGAACTTCGACGACACGCAGGTCAGCGCGCCCGTAATGAAGACCTGGCTCGCGTTCTGGTCGCAGAGCATGCACGACCCGATGCTCAAGCGCCTGCAGCACGTCAACACGCGGCGCCTCCATTCGAACCTGTGCGCCGAATTCGCGAAGGCGTTGCCGCGCACGCAAGCACGCGAAGCCGCCAGCGGCCTCGCCGCGCTGATCGACGGCCTGTGGCTGCGCGGCGCACTCGCCGGCGGCCCGATCGACACCCGGGCTGCATTGAAGCTCGCCCACGATTACATCGACCTGCTGCTCGCGTCCGACTGACGCGCGACGCAGTCGCCCTCAAGGAGATCCTCATGTCCGTATTCGGTTTGCAGCGCCTCTACATCGGCGGCGGTTACGTCGACGCCACGAGCGGCAAGACTTTCGACACCTTCGATCCCGCCACCGGCGAACTGCTCGCGCAGGTGCAGCAGGCGAGCGCGGCCGACGTCGACCGCGCGGTGGCGTCCGCGCAGGAAGGCCAGCGTGAATGGGCCGCGCTGACCGCGATGCAGCGCTCGCGCATCCTGCGTCGCGCGGTCGACCTGCTGCGCGAGCGCAACGACGCACTCGCCGCGCTGGAAACGCGCGACACGGGCAAGCCGATCGGCGAGACGCTCGCGGTCGACATCGTCACCGGCGCGGACGTGATCGAGTACTACGCGGGCCTCGCGACCGCGATCGAAGGGCTGCAGGTGCCGCTGCGCGCCGAATCGTTCGTCTACACGCGCCGCGAGCCGCTCGGCGTGTGCGCCGGCATCGGCGCGTGGAACTACCCGATCCAGATCGCATGCTGGAAGACGGCCCCCGCGCTCGCGGCCGGCAACGCGATGGTGTTCAAGCCGAGCGAAGTCACGCCGCTCACCGCGCTGAAGCTCGCGGAAATCTATACGGAAGCCGGCGTGCCGGCCGGCGTGTTCAACGTCGTGCAGGGCGACGGCTCGGTCGGCGCGCTGCTGACGGGCCACCCGGACATCGCGAAGGTGTCGTTCACCGGCGGCGTCGAAACCGGCAAGAAGGTGATGTCGCTGGCCGGCGCCTCGTCGCTGAAGGAAGTGACGATGGAACTCGGCGGCAAGTCGCCGCTGATCGTGTTCGACGATGCGGATCTCGACCGCGCGGCCGACATCGCGGTGACCGCCAACTTCTTCAGTTCGGGCCAGGTCTGCACGAACGGCACGCGCGTGTTCGTGCACCGCTCGATCAAGGATGCATTCACGCAGCGTGTGCTCGAACGCGTGAAGCGCATCCGCGTCGGCAAGCCGACCGATGCCGAGACCAACTTCGGCCCGCTCGTGTCGGCCGCGCAGCTCGACAAGGTGCTCGGCTTCATCGAAAGCGGCAAGGCCGAAGGCGCGAAGCTGCTCGCGGGCGGCACGCGCCTGACCGACGGCCACTTCGGCAGCGGCCAGTACGTCGCGCCGACCGTATTCGGCGATTGCCGCGACGACATGAAGATCGTCCGCGAGGAAATCTTCGGGCCGGTGATGAGCATCCTCGATTTCGAATCGGAGGACGAAGTGATCGCCCGCGCGAACGACACGCACTACGGCCTCGCGGCCGGCGTCGTGACCGAGAACCTGTCGCGCGCGCACCGCACGATCCATCGCCTCGAAGCCGGTATCTGCTGGATCAACACGTGGGGCGAATCGCCGGCCGAGATGCCGGTTGGCGGATACAAGCAATCCGGTGTCGGACGCGAGAACGGCATCACGACGCTCGAGCACTACACTCGAATCAAGTCGGTGCAGGTCGAGCTCGGCCGCTACAACCCGGTGTTTTAAGGATCACGAAAGGAGACTGACCGTCATGACGACACGCGAATACGACTACATCATCTGCGGCGCAGGTTCCGCGGGCAACGTGCTCGCAACGCGCCTGACGGAAGATCCGGACGTGACGGTGCTGCTGCTCGAAGCAGGTGGCCCCGACTACCGCTTCGACTTCCGCACGCAGATGCCGGCCGCCCTCGCCTATCCGCTGCAGGGCCGCCGCTACAACTGGGCCTACGAAACCGACCCCGAGCCGCACATGGACAACCGCCGGATGGAATGCGGCCGCGGCAAGGGGCTCGGCGGCTCGTCGCTGATCAACGGCATGTGCTACATCCGCGGCAACGCGCTCGACTACGACAACTGGTCGACGCACAAGGGCCTCGAGAACTGGACGTATCTCGACTGCCTGCCGTACTTCAAGAAAGCCGAAACGCGCGACGTCGGCCCGAACGACTATCACGGCGGCAGCGGCCCCGTGTCGGTCACGACCAGCAAGCCGGGCGTGAACCCGCTGTTCGAGGCGATGGTCGATGCGGGCGTGCAAGCCGGCTATCCGCGCACCGACGACCTGAACGGCTATCAGCAGGAAGGCTTCGGCCCGATGGACCGCACCGTCACGCCGAAGGGCCGCCGCGCCAGCACCGCGCGCGGCTACCTCGACCAAGCGAAGGTGCGCTCGAACCTCGAGATCGTCACGCACGCGCTCGCCGATCGCATCCTGTTCGACGGCAAGCGCGCGTCGGGCGTCACGTACCTGCGCGGCAGCGAACGCGCGACCGCGCATGCGCGCCGCGAAGTGCTCGTGTGCAGCGGCGCGATCGCGTCGCCGCAACTGCTGCAGCGCTCGGGCGTCGGCCCCGGCGCATGGCTGAAGGAACTCGACATTCCCGTCGTGCTCGACCTGCCCGGTGTCGGCCAGAACCTGCAGGATCACCTGGAGATGTACATCCAGTACGAGTGCAAGGAGCCGGTCTCGCTGTACCCGGCGCTCAAGTGGTGGAACCAGCCGAAGATCGGCCTCGAATGGATGCTGAACGGCACCGGCCTCGGCGCGAGCAACCACTTCGAGGCGGGCGGTTTCATCCGCACGCGCGACGACGATCCGTGGCCGAACATCCAGTATCACTTCCTGCCTGTTGCGATCAACTACAACGGCTCGAACGCGATCGAGATGCACGGCTTCCAGGCGCACGTCGGCTCGATGCGCTCGCCGAGCCGCGGCCGCGTGAAGCTGCGCTCGCGCGATCCGAACGACCATCCGAGCATCCTGTTCAACTACATGGCCGAAGCGCTCGACTGGCGCGAGTTCCGCGATGCGATCCGTGCGACACGCGAGATCATGCGGCAGCCCGCGCTCGACCGCTATCGCGGCCGCGAGCTGAATCCGGGTGCGGACTGCAAGTCCGACAAGGAACTCGACGCGTTCGTGCGCGCCCGCGCGGAGACCGCGTTCCATCCGTCGTGCTCGTGCAAGATGGGTTACGACGAGATGGCCGTGGTCGATGAAGAAGGCCGCGTGCACGGGCTGGAAGGGCTGCGTGTCGTCGATGCGTCGATCATGCCGATCATCACGACCGGCAACCTCAATGCGCCGACGATCATGATCGCCGAGAAGATCGCGGACAAGATTCGCGGGCGTAAGCCGCTTGCGCGCGTGGACGTGCCTTACTTCGTCGCGAATGGGGCAATGGCCCGCAATATCGCGAAGGCCGTGCGGCAGCCGGAGACGGTCTGACGACGGCGGGCGTATTGCCCGCGCATCGACGTACTGACGAAACGCCGCCGACAGCGATTGTCGGCGGCGTTTTGCATGGGATCGTCAGCTGCTGTTCACTTCCCGCCTCAAGCGCTCGACGTCGACGTTTTTCAAGTAGTTCGTAATGTTCTGCCAGATCGGATGGAACCCGTAGCCGCCGTGCTGGAGTTCATCGAGCGCCTGCTCGCGCGTCCAGCCCTGGTACACCATCCGGTACAACGCCGACACGAGGCCGGTACGATCGGCGCCGTGCTGGCAGTGGATCAGCACCGGGCCGTCCTGGTCGGCGGTGCGCAGCGCCTTCAGCGCGGTCACCATGTCCTCGTCGCGGATGTCCCACGTGTTGATCCGGATGCGCTGCATCCGGATCTGCGTGCCGGCCAGGATGGTGTCGTCCGCGTGAAACGACCGGAAGCTGATGACCTTGCGGATGCCGAGCTTCTGCAGCTCCGGCACGTCCGAGCGCGACAGCTGGGCGCTGCGATACAGCGTCGGCGTGATGCGATGCAGGTTGTTCACATGCGCATCGGTCACGCTCTGCGCCCATTTGATCGGCCGGGCGGACACCTCGGCGGCCGGGTCCGCGTGGGCCGACTGCACGAGCCCGGCAAACGCGACGGCGATCGCGGCAATGATGGCGATTTTCATGTCGGGTCGGAGATCAGTAAAAGGCGCGCTTGCGCTCGCGGGAAAGCATGAACAGCACGATCGCGGCGGCGCTCATCGTCCAGTAGTCGGTCGGGGCCACGCCCAGCCAGTGGATATGCCACGGCACATTCGCCGGGTTGAAGCGGGCCAGGCCATACGCCGGATTCAGCACGAACCACAGGAAATCCTCGGTCAGCCAGAACACCATGATGCACGCGATGGTCCGCGCTTCGATGCGCCACGACCACCGTCCGTTGAACACGGCCGGCAGGTGAAAGAACAGCGCGACGAACGGGAACACCCACGCGTGGTAGCCGGTCATCGGCCGCCCGCCCCAGAAGAGGTCGAGCAGCCAGTGATGCTCGATGCGCCACGTCGGCAGGTTGGCGGCCCAGCCCGCGCTGCCTTCGATCTGGATCTCGACGTTCGCGAAGAAGTACGCTAGCAGCACGACCCACGCGACGACGAACACCGTATGGCGCGTCGGCACAAAGCGCGCGACGCTCATGCGGCCGGCTCCAGGCCCAGCACGCGATCGAGCACGAAGCGGCCGGCGAGCGGCCGCCCGAGCGGCGCGAGACGGCGGCGCATGTCGGCAAGACGCTCGGGCGTCTGCAGCAACGCACGGATCCGGTAGACGAGCGCATCGTCGTCGATCGCCTTCAGCGCGACACCTTGTTCGAGCAGGAAATCCGCATTGCGCTCTTCCTGGCCCGGAATCGGCGAGTTGACGATCATCGGCAACTGCATGGCCAGACATTCGGACGTCGTCAGGCCGCCCGGCTTCGTGATCACGAGATCGGCGCAGGCCATCAGGCGCTGGACCTGCTGCGTGAAGCCCTGCGGAAACAGCCGGCCCGGGTGCTGCGCGGCGAGTTCCTGCAACGACGCCAGCATCGCCTTGTTCTTGCCGGCCAGCGCGATCAGCTGGAAGTCGGCCTCCATCTCCAGCAGGCGCGCGGCCAGCACGTCGAGCCCGCCGAGGCCCGCGCCGCCGGACATCATCAGGAAAGTCCGGCGCGCGGGATCGAGGCCGAATTCGGCCGCGCAGGCCGCGCGATCGAGCGGCTGGCCGAACGCCGGCATGATCGGGATGCCGCTGACGTGCACCGTGTCGGGCGCCATGCCGCGCGCATGCATGCGCCACGCGATCTCGTCGTTGGCCGCGAAATAGCCGCGCATGTTCGGCACGACCCACATGCTGTGCAGGTCGAAATCGGTGACCTGCACCCACACCGGCGTGTCGACGCGCCCCTTGCGGATCTCGCGCGACAGCAGCTCGGCGGGCAGGAAGTGCGTGCAGATGATCGCGTCCGGGCGCTGCCGCTCGATCTCCGCGAGCAGTGCCCGGCAATTGAGCCGCTCGATCGCGCGCCGGATCTTCTGCGACGGCGCGGCGGGATCGACTTCGTCGGTCTTCTGGTACAGGTAGCCCCACAGCGCCGGCTGGCTGCTGACGAGCTTGATGTAGAGATCGGTGTACAGCTTGCGGAAACCGGTGGATACGAAATCCATCACGTCCAGGTGGGTGGCTTCGATGCCGGCGGGATGGTGGTCGGCGAACGCGCGGATCGCTTCGGCCGCCCGGGTGTGGCCGGCGCCGGCGCTGACGCTCAGGAGGAGGATCTTCTTGTTTTGCTTTGACATCTGACTGACCGTTTCGATGAAGGTGGTCCGGAGGCGGGTTCGCGGCGGCGCTCTCACGCGGCGGCTGTTTGCGTCCGGCTTACAACAAGCTTGGCAGATCTTTGGTGGTGCGGGCAGGCGGTTATAGCGGCGCAATCGCCGGCACCGTCTGCGGAATCATACTGCGTTCGGTCGAGGGTGCCTGGATCGGGGGAGGCGCGAGGCGGTCTGGCGGTCTGGCGGTCTGGCGGTATGGCGGTATGGCGGTATGGCGGTATGGCGGTATGGCGGTATGGCGGTATGGCGGTCTGGCGGTCTGGCGGTCTGGCGGTCTGGAAGGATAGATGGCGTGGAAGGCGTGGCGCGCGCCCTGTGTGGACGCCGACGGCACGACGGCCCAGCGCGTCGCCGCCTGACGCCCGTTCACGCGTGCGAACGGGGCCAGGTATTTCGGCTCACGCAAGGACGCTCGTGCCGGATTCGTTTGGAATCCTTGCGTATCGTTTCGAAAAAGGCGATGCGTCAGCCAGCCTTGTCCCCGTGCTCCCCGAATCAGGGCGTTACAACACCCCGCTTCCGCATCCGCTTCCCGCGGACGATCGGGTTCCAGCGCGACGTCAGGCTCATCGCGCTTCGCAGATGTTCGAACGCGACCTCCTCCTTCGACCCGAATCGGCAGACCGCCGGCCACGCGAGCACGTGATCGAGCCACGCCTGCCACTCGTCACCATGAAAGCGGCGACCGACTTCCCGCACGGCGTCCGGTGCCGCGATCACGATGCCCGCCAGCAAATAGTAGGCCCAGAAACTACCCGCGCCGACGAGTTGATCGAGTCGGCACACGGACAACGCCGCAAGCAGCCCGTCCACCGACGCGAGATCGGCACGATGCGTGTGAATGGCTCGTGCAACGAGGTTGTGCTGACCGCCATACGCGGCAACAGACGCTCCGTCGCCAGCGGCGAGCGCGGCCGAGAACGTCACGAGCGCCGCCATCTCGTCGATGCGCGATGCATCGTCGCGCGGCCCGCACACACGCAGCACGATCGCGTCGATGACGGCGCCAGGCATCGCCGACGTTGCTCCACTCGCCGCCGCGACGACCGCCAGCCTTTCTCTCAGGTTCTTCGCAGGCGGCATGTCGTCCCGCGCGCCCTTTTCATGTTCGGTGCATTCACCGTCATCGCCCCCATTGCCTTCGACACCACCGGCAATCCGCTCGAGCGCGGCCCAGCCGACATCGGGATCGTCGAATGCGCATGCATCGATCACACCGTGCGCGGTGTCGAACACGGCGCGCGAGCCGGGACAGCTGCGTTCGGCTTCGGCGAGTTGCTGCATCGACGGCACATGCGAGCATGCGCCGATCGGGTCAGTCAGATCGCATGCGCAGGCACCGCCGTCCGATGCAATCCACGGCGCGAGCCGGTGAAGCGCCGCTGTCGCTTCTCGGGACAGATTCGCGCCACCCCGCATGCGTATCGCGTGCGATGTGATGACTGTCGTGTCACCGGCGTCACTCGCCTCCGCTGCGCACGCGGCGGCGTCGAGTCGTTCGATCAGGTACTGCAGCCACGCGGCCGTGCGCAGCCGGTCAGGCGTCGCGCCGCGGGCATCTCCATACTTTGCGGGATCGGTAAGCATGGGTCTTCCGGGATAGTTCTGGCCAATTAAAATAGTGGTAGTTCAGTCGGGTCGAGCTGCGCCATACGCCGTACCAACCCTGCAAGACCACGCGCATCGGATCGCGACACGTGTGGTCAGCCTGCCGTCACGCCGATACGCGCGACGACACGGATACATCGAGAAAGCGGAATCCCGTCATATGTGCTGGCGGGCGCCTCCCGTCGATCCGCGATGCTTATTGCACGTGGAGCTTCGGCGAAGCGATGAGCGTACCGGCCAGCCGGCAGTCCGGTGTCCATTCGGCATTGTTGAACGTCAGCGACGAATTCGGATCATTCCAGGCCGCCACGAGCCTGCTCGGGCCGCAAGGGCCGAGCAGCGTAAAGCTCACCTGCGCGTTGTCGATCGAGAGCTGTGTCGTACTGTCCACCTGCCCCGTCCACGGCGAGGCGCTGCTCGCTGTACTGCTGATCAGCGGGCACCAGTTGCCCCCGTTGAACTGCGCGGACGTGATATTGATGACACCCGCCGGCGTGATCGTTCCGTTGAACGTCACGGCGCAGTTGGTGTTGATCGACTTTTTGCCGATCGTTGTCAGCCCCGTCGCGGAAAACGGCTCGCCGTTCGGATTCATCGGCTGCCCATCCGCGCGCGAAACGGTCACTGCGAACGCGGGCGCAGCCGAAACCGCGGTGAACACCACTGCAGCAACAAGCGATGCAATCTGACGAATTTTCATCTGTACGGCCCTCTCTCTTGATATATGGCGGCCTTGCACGAGAAACACGACCGCTCTGCAGAATGAATCCGCACCGCCGCGCCGATACACGCGACGGCACGAACCCATCGAAGCCGCGAATACCCGCCGCACATACCGCACGGCCCTCGCGCGCGGCGGGCATCCTGCTTCGATCTGCGACGCTTACTGCACGTGGAACTTCGGCGACGTCAGGACCGTGCCGCCCACCGTGCAATCCGGCGTCAGCACGGCATTGTTGAACGTCAGCGACGAGTTCGGATCGCTCCACGCCGTCACGACCTTGCTCGGCCCGCAGGTGCCGAGCAGCGTCACGGTCACCTTCGCGTTATTGATCGACAGCTGTGTCGTGCTGTCAGCCTGCCCCGTCCACGGCGACGCGCTGCTCGCGCTGCCGGCGATGAGGCCGCACGTCCCGCCGCCGGTGAACTGCGTCGACGTGATGTTGACGATGCCGGTCGACGTGATCGTGCCGTTGAAGGTCGCGGTACACGATGCGCTGATCGATCCCTTGCTGAGATTCGTGATCCCCGACGCCGAGAACGGCTCGCCATTCGGGTTCATCGGCTGGCCGTCGGCACGTGAAACGGTAACGGCGAAAGCAGGCGCGGCCGAAACCGCGGTGAAAGCCACTGCAGCAACAAGCGATACGATTTTGCGAATGCTCATTTGAACTGCCCCCTCTCTTCACAAATGGCGGCACGCCGCCAAGAACGCGACCTTCCAGCCGGAACGACATCGGCCAGCCGGTCGCAGGAAGCCGCCGGCGCGCGTCATGCGCACCGGTCGGCTCAGAACTTGTAGGAAATCCCGACGAACGTGATCAGCGGGTCGGCCTTCAACTTCGTGCGCGTGGTCGCGAGCGTCGAGCCGTCGGCCGCCTTGATCACCAGCGACGAGTAGGTCTTCAGCGGCATGTAGGTCAGCGTCGCCGTTACCCCCCAGTGCTTGTCGATCGCATAGCTCGCGCCGACGTTGTAGACCGGCGTGAACGACGACGACGCCTTGCCCTCCACCGAAGTCGCCCCGGGCTTGCCGGCGCCGGCCGCGAGCACGCTGCCGAGGTTCTCGTTGATGTCCTTCGCGAAGTTGCCGTTCAGCTCGATGTTGCTGAACCAGCTGTAGGCCACGCCGATCCCGACGAACGGGCGGAACCGCGCCGTCGATGAATTGAAGTAGTACTGCAGAATGATCGTCGGGCTCCACTGCCGCGCGTTCTTCACCGCCGGCTGGTTCGCCGGATCGTCCATGTTGACGCTGCCGAGCGCACCGGCCGGGCCGGGCGGCCGGATCGTGCCGTGCCCGGTCAGCGTGAACTCGGGCGGCACCCCGAGCACCGACGTCACCGCAATGTGGTCGGTGAAGAAGTGCGTGAGCGTCAGGCCGACCGTATCGGCGTTGTTGACCGTCAGGCTCGTGCCCGGCGACGTGAACGACCCGGGCAGGCGCAGCGGCCCGTTGATCGGCATGCCAGCAAGATTCGTCGTCAGCCCGTTGGTCGAATCCTGCGGCATGATGTGCAGCCAGCCCAGCGTCGCGACGTTGTCGCCCGCCTGCTGGGCCGATGCGAGCGTCGACACGCCTGCGACGACACCCGCGACAATCAGCTTCTTCATGAAGTCTCCCCTCATTCTGTCCGGGCGCCGCGCATCTGCGCGCGGCGCCACCGTGTCTCCATCCAGGCGTGCGTCACTGCACGAATGCGCCGACCGTGAAGTACGGGTTGCTCGTATCGTTCATGTCGAGGAACCCGAATACGCCGCCGGTGAACACGAACTTGCCGGTTGCCGGCCCCGACGCCGCGTCCGTATGCACGGTCGTGACGACACCAGGCACCTTCTGCGTGTAATCGAGGTTCAGCGCGCGCGTGAGCGCAGCCTGCGACGCATTGAACGGATCGAGCAGCGTGGCCTGCGCGCCGACGAGCGCGGTCGCGCGGTAGTTGAACGCGCTGTCGACCCCCGTGTACTCGCCGTTCTGCGAGCCTTGCGCGATCGCCGTCTGCGGGCTCAGGAACGAGATGCCCGATTCGTCGTCCGCGCTCGGCGGGCCTTGCGTGAGGTCCGCGTTGGCAGCACCGGTGCGGATGAAGATCGGCACGAGCTGGTTGCGCAGCTTGCCGACGATCAGGATCCCCTTGCCGGCCTTCGCCGGATCGACCGCCGCGAGCGTCGGCGGAATCTGCGGCAGGTAGTTGAGCGACTGGAACGCCGGCGCATCGGGCCGCAGCGTGAACGGCTGGTTCACGGTCGCGCTCGATGCAAGCGGCTGCCCGCCGTTCTTCTTGCCGAAGTTGTCGGTCTCGACGTAGCTGCCGTCCGCGTTGATCGTCACCTGCTGGTCGAGCGCCACCGGCTGGAAGCTCTGCGACGGCACCTGGTGATAGCCGAGCTGGTTGTACTTGCCGGCGATCTTCGTCAGGTCGGTTTCCAGCGACGAGAAGCTGATGAACGGGTAGTACGGGAACGTCGTCTGCGGAATCTTGCCGACGCCGATCACGCCGTTGAACTGGATCGTCGCGCCGGGAATCGCGCCGCCCAGCACGCCCTCGCCGAGGAACAGCCGCGCGGGCCGGTTCGGGTCGAGGCTCGCGTTCTGCATCCGGAACGTGCACTGGTTCAACTTCACCGTCGGCAGCCCCGTTTCGTCGGCCAGCGTGCCGTCGACCACGTTGGCCGGCGCCGTGTCGCGCGTCGGCTGCACGGTGCCCGTGGTGGTCGGCACCGGCGATGCGAGATACGTCATCCGGTACGTCATCTTCGTCGTGTCGAGCTGCACCTTCACGAGCTCGCCCGACCCCGACCCGCCGATGAACACCGTGTTGTAGTCGATCGTCTGCGGGCACAGCCGGACTACCGGTGCGGGCGGCGGGTCGCCGTCTCCGCCGCATGCGGCCAGCACGGGCGCGAGCGACGCCGCGGCCATCCATTGCTTCAAATTCATAGGAATCCTCTTGAAATTCTATTCGCCGGCGGCGACGCATGCGCCGCCGGTGTTACGTGTTCAGTGCAGGGTTACTGGACGAACGCGCCGACCGTGAAGAACGGGTTGACCTGGCTGTTGTTGACGACCATCGCGTAGACGTTGCCGGCTGTCACGATCCAGCCCGTATCGCCCTTCTTGAAGATCGCCACGTTGCCGCTGGCGCCTTTCGCGTTGAAGTCGCTGTTGGCCGTGACCGCGATCTTGCCGGGCGACGTCTGCGTATAGTCCAGCCCGAACTGAGCCGTCTCCGACGACGTCTGCGGATCGATGAATGCCGCGGTATTGCCCTGGAAGAGCGTCGACGTGTAGTTCGCCGCGATGGTCGATACGGCGGTGCCGTCGGTACAGTTGCCGGCAGACGGCGAGAAGAAATTGAATGTGGTGTTGTACACGCCTGGCAGGTCCGGATGCGGGACGAGCCCATTGAAGCCCGGCCCGGAAACCGCTGCGTTGCTCGACGGCCCGTTGTTGGTCACCACACCGCACGCGGATGCGCTCGTCGCACCGATGAATCCGCCCTTCAGCAGGTTCGTCGCCACGGCTTTGGAAGGCGCGAGCATCGAGATGCCGACCTCCGCATCCGCCACTGAACCCAGCGGGTTGCCCGGCGCGGCATACGCATAGCCGACACGAATCACGACCGGCACCAGCGCGCCGTTCAGCTTGCCGACGATCATCACGCCGTGCGCCTGGCTCGGCGTGATGATCACGAGCGGTTGCCCCTGGCCCGCACTCGGATACGGCTGGCCAGCCGGCGCGTTGCTGACGAACACGTTGTCGGGCGTGCCGTCCGCATTCTTGCGCAACGTCCACGGCATCCCGGTCGTTCTGCAGGAGTAGTCGCTCCCCTGCGTGATCGTGCACGTCCCGTCAGCATTCAGCGTCTGGTTCCAGTTCACGACGTCCGGCTGCCATCCTTGCGGCGTCGTGGTCTGATAGCCGGTGCCCGTAGGCGACAGGTGAATGCCGACTTCATTGTACGCGCCGGCTACCTTCGTGAAATCCGTTTCAGTGTTGGTAAAGCCAATGAACGGATAGAAGTCGAACGTGCGCGACGGCACCGAGCCAATAAAGAAACCCGGCGCAAGTTCGATGCCCTGGAACGCGATCGTCGCGCCCGGAATCCCGCCACCGACCACACCGTTACCGACGAACAGCATCGGCGGATCCGCGCGATTGATCGTCACCGCATAAGCGCCATCGCTCGTCGCGCCGCTGTCGAGCACGAACGCGCAGCGGTTCTGCTCGGCGGTCGGAAGATTGGTCGGATGATGGAACGCGCCGCTGATCGTCAGGCCCGCTCGCGTGTTGTTGATCTGCCCCGCAGACGTCGGCACGGACGAGTCGAGGAATTGCATCTGATAGGTGAGCTTCGTGGTGTCGAACTTCACCTTCACGTACTCGCCGCTGCCTGCGCCGCCCGTATAAGTCGTCGTGTAATCGAGCGCGTCCGGACACAGCTTCGTCACGACGGGCGGCGTCGTTTCGGCCCCGCTCGGCCCGCATGCGCTGCCCGAGCACTGCGGCACGTTGATCGGCCCTGGATCGTCGCCGCCGCCGCAGCCGGCAACGAACGGCAGCGCCAGCACCGCGCACGACAGAATCGCCTTCCGCCATTCAGGAATGCAAATCATCAACCCCTCCTTTTCAGGTACGACAAGTCTCGTCCGGACAGGCTGCATGGCCCGCCGGTTGGTATCGCGCCGCGGCACGAACGCGCGGCGCATGATGGTGCGCGCAAGACGGCCGCGATGCCGGTCAGGCAAATGCGGCACACGCCGCGGCGGCAGACAAGCGCTCTCCCGCGGCGCCGTCAAGCAGCAAGGCGCCGTGAGAACGATCGAAACGGGAAGTGGTTCGCCGCTACACGGCGATAGGGCAACGCAGGTAGGCGATCTGCATCGCGCCTGCATTCAGCGAAAAAACGGGAAACGGCAGTCCGACTGGCCCCGCGGATAGGCGTCTCATGAATTGGTCTCCATCCGTACGCTTGATTCGTTATCGTGATGCGTCGTTTGTGGAGACTATGATCGGACGATACCCACAAGTAAATGGATGCAGAGTTCCAAACGACCGAAACCACGCAATCCTAGCGTTTACACGGTATTTGACAGTTTTTCAAACAGCCTTCTTTTTATTTGCTCAGACAAATACCGGGCGGTATAACACGCGTTTGAATGACGACCGCCAATCCGCGCCTGGCCAAGCCAGCCGGGCCTCAGCCGCCCGCCTGCATGTTGCGGCGCAACCTTACACGTCGATGATCGCGAGCGTGCCGTGGCTGCCCGGCAGCACCGCATGAGACACACCGGCGCGCGCGAGGTACATCTGCCCGGCCTCCACGATGATCGTCTCGCCTGCGACCTGGAGCAGCATCCGGCCGTCGAGCACCAGCAGCCCCTCGTTGTAGTCGTGCACTTCCGCTTCGTAAGCCTGCGCATCCATGCGCAGCACCTTGATCCTGGCCGGCCCGACCTCGCCGACGATCGTGGATTTCCACGCGACGGGCTGCGCTGCCGCCACGGATTTGAAATCGATCAAAGACATGCGCCCCGCTCCGTGAACGATGAAAGGAACGCATTATCGCGAGCGCGACGCATGCCGTCCCGGTACGGCGCGACAGCCTTCGGGCGGCACAGTCGGCCGGCCGGCCGCGCCTCCACCGAGCGGAAACCCGATCGCAGCCCGGTTCGCCGAAAACGGCACTCATTGTTCACGCACCGCAAATAAATCGCCGCGTTATTCCGCGATGCTCGGTCAATTCACGCAAATCCGGCACCGGCAACGTACGCCCTTTCCACGAGAATGCATTTCCATCTACCGATTGCTAATATGGCGATCCCGCGATCCCGCACCACAACGCCGTTCGACATGACGCCCGTTCGCCATGCCGTCCCCGGTCCCGGCCGCTTCGCAGCGGCGGCGACGCCGGGCACGCACGGCGCACGCCGTCGCGCCGGCCGGCCGTGCCCTCCGTGAGCATGCAACCGATCCTTTCCGTCTCCGACCTCTCCAAGACTTACGCGTCCGGCTTCCAGGCGCTGAAGCACGTGACCCTCGACATCCGCCCCGGCGAGATCTTCGCGTTGCTCGGGCCGAACGGCGCGGGCAAGACGACGCTGATCGGCTCGATCTGCGGCATCGTCACGCCGACCGAAGGCCGCGTGACGGTCGGCGGCCACGACATCCGCGATCACTACCGCGCGGCCCGGGAACTGATCGGCCTCGTGCCGCAGGAACTGACCACCGACGCGTTCGAGACCGTGTGGGCGACCGTATCGTTCAGCCGCGGCCTGTTCGGCAAGGCGCCCGATCCCGCGTACATCGAGAAGACGCTGAAAGCGCTGTCGCTGTGGGACAAGCGCGACAACAAGCTGATGACGTTGTCGGGCGGCATGAAGCGCCGCGTGATGATCGCGAAGGCGCTGTCGCACGAGCCGCGCATCCTGTTTCTCGACGAACCGACGGCCGGCGTCGACGTCGAGCTGCGCCGCGACATGTGGAAGCTCGTCGATTCGCTGCGCGACAACGGCGTGACGATCCTGCTGACCACGCACTACATCGAGGAAGCCGAGGAAATGGCCGACCGGATCGGCATCATCCTCGGCGGCGAGCTCGTGCTCGTCGAGGAAAAGCACGAGCTGATGCGCAAGCTCGGCAAGAAGCAGCTCACCGTGCAGCTCGAGCACCCGCTCGCGGACGTGCCGCCCGCGCTCGCGCCGTTCGGGCTCGAACGCGCGGCCGACGGCGCCGCGCTCGTCTACACGTACGACTCGCAGCGCGACGACGCGAGCATCGCGAAGCTGATCAACGCGCTCGGCTCGGCCGGCATCGGCTTCCGCGACCTGCACACGACGCAGAGCTCGCTCGAGGACATTTTCGTCAGCCTGATCGACAACCGCCGCAACGGCACGCAAGGAGCCTGACGTATGAACCTGCATGGCATCCGCGCGATCTACCGCGCAGAAATGGCCCGCACGCGCCGCACGCTGATGCAGAGCATCATCGCGCCGGTGATCTCCACGTCGCTGTACTTCGTGGTGTTCGGCTCCGCGATCGGCTCGCGCATCAGCGACGTGAACGGCATCGGCTACGGTTCGTTCATCGTGCCGGGCCTCGTGATGCTGTCGCTGCTGTCGCAGAGCATCTCGAACGCGTCGTTCGGCATCTACTTCCCGCGCTTCACGGGCACGATCTACGAGATTCTCTCCGCGCCCGTGTCGTACTGGGAGATCGTGATCGCGTACGTGGGCGCGGCCGCGTCGAAGTCGATCCTGCTCGGCGTGATCATCCTCGCCACGGCCGGCCTGTTCGTGCCGCTGCACATCCTGCATCCGTTCTGGATGGTGCTGTTCCTCGTGCTGACGGCGGTCACGTTCAGCCTGTTCGGCTTCGTGATCGGCATCTGGGCCGACAGCTTCGAGAAGCTGCAGCTCGTGCCGCTCTTGATCATCACGCCGCTCACGTTCCTCGGCGGCAGCTTCTACTCGGTCGACATGCTGCCGCCCGCGTGGCGCGTCGTCACGCTGTTCAACCCGATCGTCTACCTGGTCAGCGGCTTCCGCTGGTCGTTCTACGGGATCGCCGACGTGCACGTGGGCGTCAGCCTCGGCGCGACGTCGCTGTTCCTCGTGATCCTGCTGGCGATCGTCGCGTGGATGTTCCGCACCGGCTACAAGCTGAAGAATTAATTGATGCGCGACGGCCGCACCCCGCGCCGCCGCCGATGACGCATTTGGGCAAGCAGGCGGCGCTTTT
The DNA here is from genome assembly GCF_017104705.1 of Burkholderia sp. Se-20373. Classification (NCBI taxonomy): domain Bacteria; kingdom Pseudomonadati; phylum Pseudomonadota; class Betaproteobacteria; order Burkholderiales; family Burkholderiaceae; genus Burkholderia; species Burkholderia sp. Se-20373. Next base: position 19,358 of record NZ_JAAGPH010000087.1, read on the forward strand.
CCTCTGATGCGGCATTTTGTGGTCGCGTCTACTGAAGATGAAGCATCGGGGCCGCGAAGCACGCGCTTCGCGGCCCCTTTTCATTTCAGAGGACGCCATGCCCGCCGCCACCGCTCCCGCCTCCGCCGCCGCCCGGCTCGAACGCCTGCCGTTCTCCGGCTATCACAAGCGGATCTTCTTCATCATCGCGATCGCATTCTTCTTCGACTCGGTCGACCTCGGCACGATGACATTCGTGCTGGGCTCGATCCGCAAGGAGTTCGGGCTGTCGACCGCGGCCGCCGGCCTCGTCGCGAGCGCGAGCTTCTTCGGGATGGTGCTCGGCGCGGCCGTCGCCGGCCTGCTCGCCGATCGCTTCGGCCGCCGGCCCGTGTTCCAGTGGAGCATGGTGCTGTGGGGCGCGGCCTCTTATCTGTGCTCGACCGCGCAGAGCGTCGACGCGCTGATCGTCTACCGCGTGCTGCTCGGGATCGGGATGGGCATGGAATTCCCGGTCGCGCAGACCTTGCTGTCCGAATTCGTGCCGACCGAGAAGCGCGGCCGCCTGATCGCGCTGATGGACGGCTTCTGGCCGCTCGGCTTCATCACGGCCGGCATCGTCGCGTACTTCGTGCTGCCGCAGTTCGGCTGGCGCACGGTGTTCGCGCTGCTCGCGATTCCCGCGGTGTTCGTGCTCGTCGTGCGTCGCATCGTGCCGGAATCGCCGCGCTGGCTCGAGCATGCGGGTCGGCACACGGAAGCCGACACGGTGATGCACACGATCGAGGCGAAGGTGATGCGCTCGGCTGGCGTCACGACGCTGCCGCCGCCGTCACGGCTCGCCGAGCCGGTCGTCGCGCGTGGCCACGGCGCGCTACGCGAAATCTGGAGCGGCGTGTACCGCCGCCGCACGGTGATGGTGTGGCTGCTGTGGTTCTTCGCGCTGCTCGGTTTCTACGGCCTCACGTCGTGGCTCGGCGCGCTGCTGCAGCAGGCCGGCTTCGAGGTCACGAAATCGGTGTTCTACACGGTGCTGATCTCGCTCGGCGGCGTGCCGGGCTTCCTGTGCGCCGCGTGGCTCGTCGAACGCTGGGGACGCAAGCCGACCTGCATCGCGTCGCTGATCGGCGGCGGCGTGATGGCGTTTGCGTACGGCCAGAGCGCGCTGTACGGCGGCAGCACGACGCTGCTGATCGTCACCGGCCTCGCGATGCAGTTCTTCCTGTTCGGGATGTGGGCCGCGCTGTACACGTACACGCCGGAGTTGTACGGCACCGGCGCGCGGGCGACGGGCTCGGGCTTCGCGTCGGCGATCGGGCGCGTCGGCTCGTTGATCGGGCCTTACGTGGTCGGCGTCGTGCTGCCGGTGTTCGGCCAGGGCGGCGTGTTCACGCTCGGCGCGCTGTCGTTCATCGCAGCCGCGCTGGCCGTGTGGACGCTCGGGATCGAGACGAAGGGCCTCGCGCTGGAACAGCTCGCGGCGGGCGATGAAGCGGGTGGCGGTGGCCGCTATGCGGCGGCGGCGGACGAGATGTCCTGAGCGCCTGATCAGGCTTCAGCCAGTTCTTCGTTTGGTCGACGAACGACGACGTCGTCGGCATCGAAACGGGCACGCTTTCCAACTTTCCGCAACTGGCCGCGAGCCTCGCGGCCGTCGGCATCACGCCGTCGAGGGAAAGCAGCGTGACCGTTCCGCATTTCGAGGTCGGCGAGATGGGTGCACTGCCCGACTTCCTCGTGGCCAATCCGGCGCTCGTCGCGGACGCGCATCCGACCTGCACGCCCGGCCCGGCCCTCACGCACGACATCCCGCGCATGCTCGCCGGCGCGATCGCGCATTGCGAGGCCGCCGCCGCGTAAGTCGCGGAGGCGGCAATCCAGCGTGGTGCAGCAGGTTCCGGTCAGGCGCCGGCGACGACGAACTCTTCGGCCGCCTTGCGCTGCACCGCGGCCATCACCGCCAGTTCGCGCTTGCTGCGCGTGTCGCCGGACACGACACCCGTCGCGTGCTTCGCCTTCGCACCCAGCGGGAAAAAGACAAACGACGCGCCGGCCGGAGCCGCCGGCTCGGCGCGCAGGCGTTTGTTCAGGATTTTCAGGTACTTCTTCTTCGAGACTTCCTTAGCAGCCATGGCGCCCTCCGCGTGAACGTGGTGAGGATCAGCATACCAGTTTTGACGACGGGCTCCGGAACGGCGCAGCGTCGCCGCACGAATCGATCTGCCCTAGAATGGAGCACGCTTTCGCGACTTGTCCCCCCGCCCGAGACCGCATGTCCTCATCGGAGCGCTCCCATGCATGTCGAGTTGTTCGCGCAGCATCACGCTTGTACCGGCTGGCAGGGTGACATGGCCCGGCGCATCGCCGCATTCGACTGGGCCGCCACCGGGCTGGGCCCGCTCGACGGGTGGCCGGCCAGCCTCGTCACGGCCGTGCGCACGGTGCTCGCGTCGCCGCTGCCGCTGGTGATGCTGTGGGGCCGCCCCGGCTACATGATCTACAACGACGCGTATGCCGGGTTCGCCGGCGGGCGCCATCCGTATCTGCTCGGCAAGCCGGTCGAACTCGGCTGGCCCGAAGTCGCCGATTTCAACCGCAACGTGATGAACACCTGCCTCGCCGGCGGCACGCTGTCCTATCGCGACAAGGCCCTCGTGCTGCTGCGCAGCGGCCGCCCCGAAGACGTCTGGATGGATCTGCACTACAGCCCGATCCCCGACGACGACGGTGCACCGGGCGGCGTGCTCGCCGTCGTCGTCGAGACCACCGAACGCGTGCTCGCCACGCGCCACCGCGATCGCGCGGAAGCGGCGCTGCAGGCGTCCAATGCCCGGCTGCGCGACCTGACCGAGACGCTCGAGCAGCGCGTGACCGACGCGATCGCGGAGCGCGCGGCGATCGAGGAACAGTTGCGTCATGCACAGAAGATGGAAGCGATCGGCAACCTGACCGGCGGCATCGCGCACGACTTCAACAACGTGCTGCAGGTGATCAGCGGCAACCTGCAGATCCTCTCCGTCGAACTCGGTGCCCATGCGGGCGCGCAACCCCGGATCGAGAACGCGAACAACGCCGTGCGGCGCGGTGCGAAACTGGCGTCGCATCTGCTCGCCTTCGCGCGCCGCCAGCCGCTCGCGCCGACGACGCTGAATCCGCGGCAACTGATCGTGGACATGAGCGAGATGCTGCGCCGCGCGCTCGGCGAAACGGTCCGGATCGTCCCCGCACTGTCGCCCGATGTCGGCAACGTGCTCGCCGACCGGCACCAGCTCGAAAACGCACTCCTGAACCTTGCGCTCAATGCGCGTGACGCGATGCGCGGCGACGGCACGCTGACGATCGCCGCCTACAACGTGCAGTCAGGCGATGCGTCGGACGCCGGCCGCGCGCCGACGCCACCCGGCGAATACGTGACGCTCGAGCTTGCCGACACGGGCACCGGCATGACGGCCGACGTGCTCGAGCGCGCGTTCGAACCGTTCTTCACGACCAAGCCGGATGGCGAAGGCACGGGGCTCGGGCTCAGCATGGTGTTCGGCTTCGTCAAGCAGAGCGGCGGCCATGTGTCGATCGACAGCACGCCGGGCCAAGGCACCACCGTGCGCCTCACGTTTCCGCGCTGCCACGGCGCGGCCGAGGAGCAGGCCCGCATGCCGCAGCACGACGCGGTGCGCGGCCGCGAGACCATCCTCGTCGTCGAGGACGATGCGGACGTCCGCCTGACCGTGGTCGACATGCTCGCGCAACTCGGCTACAAGGTCATCACGGCGTCCAGCGGCGAAGCCGCATTGCGCGTGCTCGACAGCGAGACGCCAATCGACCTGCTGTTTACCGACGTGATCATGCCCGGCCGCGTGAAGGGCGGCGAACTCGGACGCCGTGCCGCGCTGCGCAAGCCGCCGTTGCCCGTGCTGTTCACGTCCGGCTACACGCGAGACGAGATCTTCCATGCGGGACGGCTGGACCCCGGCGTGATGCTGCTCGGCAAGCCATACCGGCGCGACGAACTCGCCGCCCGGATCCGCAGCGCGCTCGATGCGGGCGCCGGCACGACATGACGGATTGCCGGCGCAACGCCGCACACGCCGGTCACCCTTGAGATTTCTTTCCTGCGATGTCGATTCGCGTCGCCCTGGCGCGTCGTGTTGTCGTAACCGATCGTTTTTGCCGTCGGCACGACCGGCGGCGCCCCCTCATTCCACTCAAGGAGAGTCCATCATGCGCGTCCTCGTCATCGTCAAGGCCACCACCGATTCCGAATCCGGCCGGATGCCCGACCCGGAAATGATCGCCGCGATGGGCCGGTTCAACGAAGAACTGGCGCAAGCCGGCATCCTGCTCGCCGCCGACGGGCTGCACCCGAGCATGCGCGGCAAGCGTGTGCACTTTGCCGGAAAGAACCGCACCGTCAGCGACGGCCCGTTCGCCGAAACGAAGGAACTCGTCGCCGGCTTCTGGCTGTGGCAGGTGAAATCGATGGAAGAGGCAGTCGAATGGGTGAAGCGCTGCCCGAACCCGATGCCCGGCGACTCCGACATCGAGATCCGCCCGCTGTTCGAGGCGGAAGACTTCAGCCCGGCGTTCACGGAAGCATTGCAAGCGCAGAAAGCGAGGTTGAACGCACAGGCCGACGCCGGAAAACACGCGTAAATCGCGGCGGCGCCGGACGGTTTCGCGTCACCGCCGGGCGCCGCCGCTACCCGCTGATGCGTGCGCGGCTCAACCGCGTGTGCGCGGCACCGCGAGCCGCTCGACCGCGCCGCCGGTCACGTCCCGGAACATCCCGGCATTGCCGTAGGCCCGCGCGGCGAGCATCGCGCCGTAGACCAGCGACACGAACGTCGCGGCCTCGGTCCGCACCGACACGTCCGGCTGCACGATGCCGTCTCTCACCCCCGCCTCGAGCACGCGCACCAGCCATGCGGCGAGGTCGTCGAAATGCGCCCTCACCGCCCGCGCGACTTCGTCGGGCAGCGCGGGCAGCTCCGCGCCGAGCATGCCGGCGACGCAGAACGGCGCGCTGTCGTCCGCGATGCAGCGTTCCCAGTAGCCGATGTACGCGCGCATCTGCACCAGTGCGTCGGCACCGCTCGCGTCGAGCAGCGACATGTCGGCATCGAAATTCGCCTGCGACTGCTGCAGCACCGCGACCGCCAGATCCGCCTTCGTCGGGAAATGGTGATGGATGCTCGCCTTCCGGATGTCGATCGCGTCGGCGATGTCGGCATAGCTGAACCCGCTGTAGCCGCGCCGCATGATCAGTTGGCGCCCGGCCTCGAGAATGCGGCCCGCCGTACTGTCCCCCGTTACCGTCATATTTGCCTACCATCTAGTCGGATGAAAAACAGCGATAGTTTACCGCCATGAGATAGTCTTTTCCAGCCGCACATTCTCCTTGCCGATTAGCCTACCTACTAGTAGGATGACTTCATCGACAGAACAAGACGCCTGTCGATATCCGACGGTTTCCCACCCTGTCTTCCTTCTGGAGAATGAAAATGAAGCGCTTTTCCCAACTTCGCCACATCGCCGCCGCACTCGCCGTGTCCGCCGCCGCATTCGGTTCGCACGCGGCCGTCGCCGCCCCCGTCAAGAACGTCGTGCTGGTTCACGGCTACTTCGCCGACGGCTCGGGCTGGCAAGCCGTCTCGAACATCCTGACGCGTGACGGCTACAAGGTTTCCGTCGTTCAGCAACCGGAAACGTCGTTCGACGACGACGTGAAGGCAACCCGGCGTGCCGTCGACGCGCAGGACGGCCCGAGCATCCTCGTCGGCCACAGCTACGGCGGCGCGGTGATCACCGAAGCCGGCAACGACGACAAGGTCGCGGGCCTCGTCTACGTGGCCGCGTTCCAGCCCGACACCGGCGAAAGCCCGCTCGACCTGACCAAGAAGACGCCGCCCGCGACGAAGGCGATCAAGGCCACCGAGGACGGCCATCTGTATTTCGACGAAGCGTCGTTCCACGCCGACTTCGCGGCCGACGTGCCGGCCGCCGAAGCGAAATTCATGGCGATCTCGCAGGTGACGCCGGCCGCGCAGTCGTTCGGCGTGCCGATCACGCATGCCGCATGGCGGACGAAGCCGAGCTGGGCAGTGGTCGCCACGGCCGACCGCGCGATCAACCCCGAGCTCGAACGCTTCATGACGCAACGCGCCGGCAGCAAGACGATCGAGCTCAAATCGAGCCACGTCGCGTACATCTCGCACCCGGCCGAAGTCGCGAAGCTGATCGAACAGGCAGCCAAGGGCGCCGGCGAGGAGTGAGCCCAGGTCTTGCCCGATTCCGCCTGTTGACGTCCCCTCGGCGAGTAACGTATCGTTTTGATACGTTACTCGCCAACATCCTTCCGTCATGCATTCCCGCTTCGACCGCTTCCGCACCACGCCGCTCGGCGCACAGCTCGAAGGGCTGATCGCGCAACCCGAGCGTTACGTCGAATTCGCGGCGCTGTCGCGCGTGGGCGTCGCCGCGATCGGTGCGATCCAGCACGAGATCGCGCACAAATTCCCCGAAATCGAAACCGACACCACCGCCCGCCAGTTCTGCGGCGCGATGGTCGCGGAAGTCATGCGCCGTCACGGCCACGACGTCGTGCAGGCGCGCGGGCGGCTCGGCGGCACGTTGTTCAGCTATGGCGCGGTGTTCAGCGCGCATCCGCAACTGCTGCCGTTCACCGACGTCGTCGCCGCGCTGGCGCGCCTGCCCGATCGGCTCGCCGCGTATGCGGCGCACGTGCCGGCCGCACTGTGGACACGCCGCCCCGACGGCACGGGCTTCTCGCTCGCCGAGCATGCGTGCCACCTGCGCGATCTCGACGCGGTGTTCGCCGAGCGCATCGACGCCGTACGCACGCTCGACCTGCCCGTGATTGCATCCGTCGACGGCACCGCGCTCGCCGCGCAACGCGACTATCTCGCGCAGCCGCTCGACGCTGCGGTCACGGCGTTCCGTACGGGCCGCGCCGCGCTGTGTGCAACCGCGGCCGCGCTCGATTCCGCGCAACGCGCACGCTGCGGGCTGCGCGACGGCCTCCGCCGCATGTCGCTCGACGAACTCGTGCGCGAATTGCTCGACCACGACCGCACCCACGTGCTCGAACTCGACGAACTGCTCGCCGAACTCGAGTTGCCGCCTCTTCCCTCCGCGCCCGCCGCATGACCCAGCCCACGCCCGTCGTCTTCATCCACGGCTTCATCGGCACGCTCGACGTGCGCGGGTGGAACGGCCCGCATCTCGCCCCCGACCTGCTCGGCTACGGCACGCATCGCTCGGTACCGTCCGACACGATCACGCTTGCCGCGCAGGTCGAGCACCTTCGGCATACCGTCGCTACGCACTTCGGCGCGCAGCCGGTCGATGTCGTCGGCCACTCGGTCGGCGGGGCAATCGCGATGCTGTTCGCGCATGCGCACCCGGAACGCGTGCGGCGGATCGTCAACGTCGAGGGCAACTTCACGCTCGACGATGCGTTCTGGTCGGCGTCGGTCGGCCGCATGACGCCCGCCGAAGCCGATGCGATGCTCGACGGCCTGCGTGCCGATCCGCACGGCTGGCTGCGTGGCGCGATCGACGCGCCGTCGCCGGGCCTCGTCGACGACGCCCGCCGCTGGCTCGCGCATCAGCCGGCATCGACGCTGCGCGCGATGGGCCGCTCGGTGGTCGCGACGACGGGCGAACCGGGCTATCTTCAGGCACTCGCGCACGTGTTCGCGCGTCATCCGGTCTGGCTGATGGCCGGCGAACGCTCGCGCGCGGGCTGGCACCTGCCCGACTGGGCGCTCGCGCGCTGCGCCGGCTTCGACACGATCGAGCGCTGCGGGCACCTGATCCCGGCCGAGCAACCCGATGCGTTTCGCGCGGCGCTCGAGCGCATCGTGTCCGCGCCGCCCGCCTGACAACCCGTAGGATTCGCCGAAATTTGGTTGAAAGGCGCGGTTGCTAGAGTCGCCACAACAGGGTTTTCCCGGCGTCTGCGCCGGACGGGATCGACACATGCGAGGATCGACACACCTGGCACGCGCTTTCTGGCTGATTCTGCTGCTCGCCATTTCGGGCCCTGCTCTCGCCTTCCACGCGCGGGTCGTCGTGATTCCCAGCGCCGCGATGAACGAGACGCTCAAGGCCACCGTCGTGCTGCCCGACGCCTATGCGCGCGGCATCCGCGACGGCGACCGCTATCCGGTCGTCTACCTGTTGCACGGCTCGGGCGGCGATCACACCGACTGGACGTCGAACACGCGCATCGCCGCGCTGGCCGACCGCTACCACGTGATCCTCGTGATGCCCGACGGCGGGCACGAGAGCTGGTACATCGACAGCCCGTTCGACTCGGGCAGCCGCTACGAAACCTTCATCGGCGACGAAGTCGTGTCCTACGTCGATTCGCACTTCCGCACGATTGCGACGCAGCGCGCCCGCGCGATCACCGGGCTCAGCATGGGCGGCTTCGGCGCGTTGCGCATCGCGCTCGACCGGCCCGACACGTTCGGCGCGGTCGGCAGCATCAGCGGGGCGGTCGATCCGCGCTGCTGCTCGGACGAGCCGGGCATCGCACACGTGTTCGGCGACCCCGACCGCCATCCGTCGTTCTGGAACCGCAACGTGATCGTCGCCAGCGCCGGCGCGTTCGTGCGCGCGCATCTCGACCTGACGATCGATTGCGGCCGCGACGACGCGCTCGTCGGCTCGAACCGCACGCTGCACGAACGGCTCGTCGCGCTCGGCGTGCCGCACGACTATGCGGAGCGGCCGGGCGGTCATACGTGGGATTACTGGGCGAATGCGATCCGCTACCAGATGCAGTTCTTCGCGACGTCGTTCCAGCAGCGCGGCTATGCGTACCATCCGGCGCCCCATGCGCCGGGCATGACGCGCGCGGGCTGACGCACGCCGCATCGCCGCGCCGCGACGCGGCCCGGCGAACCCGGTGGTACGATGCGCGGGCATCGACCACCCGACACCCGCCATGCCGCGCGACAACTTTGCGGATCTCCTCGCCTTCATCGCCGTCGCGCGCGAGCGCAGTTTCACGCGGGCGGCCGCTCAGCTCGGCGTCTCGCAATCCGCGCTCAGCCATACGATCCGCTCGCTCGAAACGCGCCTCGGCGTGCGGCTGCTCACGCGCACGACACGCAGCGTGGCGCCGACCGACGCCGGCGAGCGCCTGCTGCTCAATCTCGCGCCGCGCTTCGACGAAATCGAGGCCGAACTGGCTGCCCTCGCGGAACTGCGCGACCAACCCGCGGGCACCGTGCGCATCAACGCGACCGACTTCGTGATCCGCACGCTGCTGTGGCCGAAGCTCGCGCCGGTCCTGCGCGACTACCGCGACCTGAAGGTCGAGTTCGTGAACGACTACGGGCTGTCCGACATCGTCGCGGAGCGCTTCGACGTCGGCGTCCGGCTCGGCGACCAAGTGGCGAAGGACATGATCGCGGTACGCATCTCGGCCGACATGAAGATGGCGATCGTCGGCGCGCCCGCGTATTTCGCGGAACGCGCGCGCCCCGTGTCGCCGCAGGATCTGGTCGCGCACGACTGCATCAACCTGCGCCTGCCGACGCACGGCGCGCTGTACGCGTGGGAGCTCGCGCGCGGGGAAGACATGCTGCAGGTGCGCGTCGATGGGCAGGTCACGTTCAACGGCACCTACGAAACCCTCGATGCGGCGCTCGCGGGCTACGGGCTCGCCTACGTGCCGGCCGACCTCGCGGCGCCGCATGTCGCCGCCGGCCGCCTCGACAGCGTGCTCGCCGACTGGTGCCCGACGTTCCCCGGCCATCACCTGTACTACGCGAGCCGGCGGCAATCGTCGCGCGCGCTCGCGGTGATCGTCGATGCGCTGCGCTATCGCGCATGAGCCCGCTTTGCGCCGCACCTGCGCCGCGATTCATGAATCGGGTCGATAAGTGCATGCGGATTGCCGGGGATTATCGATAGACGCATCGGCGGCTACCATCGACGGTGTTCCCCACTTTCCCTGGAGCGCTCGATGTCCGAACCGACTTCCGCCGCACGCAAAGCGTTCGGCGCCATTGCCCCCGCCCTCGCCGACTACACCGACAATGTGCTGTTCGGCGACGTCTGGCAGCGCCCCGGCCTGTCGCCGCGCGATCGCAGCCTCGTCACGGTCGCGAGCCTCGTGTCGCTGTATCGCGTCAACGAGCTGCCGTTCCACCTGAAGAAAGCGCTCGACAACGGCCTCACGCGCGACGAGCTGGTCGAAGCGATCACGCACCTCGCGTTCTACTCGGGCTGGCCGACCGCAAGCTCGGCGCTGACGATCGCGCAGCGCGTGTTCGACGAAGCCGGCGTGTAAGCGCGGCACCTCATCCTTCAACTGGCGGGCACACGCCCGCATAGAGCCTTCATGGATTACCGCTATCTCGGGCGCAGCGCGCTCAAGGTGTCGCCGCTGTGTCTCGGCGCAATGATGTTCGGCGGCGAGACCGACGAAGCGACCTCGGCGCGCATCATCGACAAGGCGTTCGACCAGGGCGTCAATTTCATCGACACGGCCGACGTCTATCACGCCGGCCGTTCGGAAGAAGTCGTCGGCCGCGCGATTGCGTCGCGTCGCGACAGCTGGGTCGTCGCGACGAAGTTCGGCCATCCGGCCGGGCCGGACGCAGGACCGAACCGGCAGGGCCAGTCGCGCAAATGGATCGTCGAATCGGTCGACGCGAGCCTGAAGCGGCTCGGTACCGATTACATCGACATCCTCTATTTCCATCGTGCGCTGACCGATGCGCCGCTCGACGAAGGCATGCGCGCGATCGCCGACCTGATCCGGCAAGGCAAGGTGCGCTACTTCGGGCTGTCGAATTTCAAGGGCTGGCGCATCGCCGAGATCGTGCGGCTCGCGGATCAGCTCGGCATCGATCGCCCGGTCGCGAGTGAACCGCTGTACAACCTCGTCGATCGCACGGCCGAGGTCGAACAACTGCCGGCCGCCGCGCACTACGGGATCGGCGTCGTGCCGTACAGCCCGCTCGCGCGCGGTGTATTGACCGGCAAATACGCAGTCGATGCGCAGCCGCCCGCCGATTCGCGCGCGGGCCGCGGCGACCGTCGTATACATCAAACGGAATGGCGCCCGGAATCGTTGCACATCGCGCAGCAGGTGGCCGCGCATGCCGCCGCGCGCGGCACGACGTCGGTTGCGTTCGCGCTCGCGTGGGTCATGAAGAACCGCATCGTCAGCTCGACGATCGCGGGGCCGCGCACCGAAGCGCATTGGGACAGCTACATCGATGCGTTGACACTCGAACTCGGCCCGGACGACGAACGGTTCGTCGACTCGCTCGTGCCGCCCGGGCATGCATCGACGCACGGCTATACCGATCCCAGCTATCCGGTCGAAGGCCGCAAAGTCTGAAGTTGGAACGGGATGACTGAATGACATGCCGGGCGCGATGCCCGGCAAGATGATGAAAGCACGTCGCACGACGCGCTTTCACGTTGACGCCGCGCGATCAGTTGTCGTGCGCTGTGTCGGCGCTGACGACGCGATCGAAAAATTCCTGCGCACGCGCCAGCTCGTCGAGCGCACGATCGAGGCGCGACATCGCAAGTGCGTATTCGGCCGACGAAACGTCGTCGTCGCTTTCGCCGCGCACGGCGCGAAACGCCTGATCGACATTGCGCGTGGCTTCGACGAAGCGCTGCGCGGCCCGGGCTTCCCGCGAACAGATGTGGGTCGACATCGACACTTCTCCCTCAGGATTGCAGTGTGAAGCACGCCGACGCTCAGTGTGCGTGGTGCGCATGTCGGCGGCGTGAACCACGACCCATCGAGTGTCGACGCATCGGCCGCCGCGCAGCGCGCTTCGTGCCGATTGTCTCTCTGCGCTCGCCGCTCCGCTATGGCGAGATTGCAACAAATTCTTGCGCGATCCGCTGCGTGCGTTTCGTCACGCGCGCCCGATACGGGGATGCGCAAGGCCCGCGAACGCGGCCGCTTCACCCGGCGACAGGTCGAACAGGTCGCCGGTGAGATCACGCGGATGCTCGGCCGCCGGCCGGTTGCGCAATCGCGCCGCGTGCGTGGGCGCAACATACGCGGCGGCCGTTTCGATCGGCGGCACATCGAACAGATCGCGCGTGACGCCGCGCACGGCGTCCGTCGGCGAACGGCCGCGCAAACGCGCGACGAGCTCGACGAAGCGATCGAAATCACCCGCGCGCGTGGCCTTGTTCACTTCCGCGAGATCGCGTGCCTTCAGCACGCACGGCTGCGCGAGCCGCACGAAATACGGTGCTTCGAGCTCGACCGACAGCGCGAGCGGATAGCTCTTGCCCGTCTGCTCCTTCGCACGCCCGACGCAATCGACCACGGCCGCGCCCTGCGCGGCGCCAAGCGGCTGGCCGGTGCTCACGCTGCGCAGGTGATCGGGAAACACGCGCAATTGCGTGCCGACCGTCAGCGCGGTGGACGACGCGCACACGAGCGCGTAGTGCTGCTCGCGGCGCCGGCCCGACGGCAAGGTCGAGCGGCTGGCGATGAACGTGTGCGGCGGCAACGGCCGCACCTGCCCGCTTGCGTCGACCCATGCGTTCCACAGCAGCATGTCTTTGCGCTCGCCCGCGCGCGGGCGCGATGCGACCGGCGAAAACAGCGCGAGCAGCGAGCCCGTGCGATGCGCGGCGACTTGCGCGCTGCTGCCGAGCGGCTGGTTGATGCCCCACAGAAAACGCCCGCCCCCGAGCCTGCGCTCCCATTCCTTGCGGAGCACGACGGTCGGCAGTTCCTCGCCGGACTCGGTACCGATCTTGGTCCAGCAGAACGTGGGTGGGAGGTGTTTCAGTGTCATCAACTTTCTCGGGGATACAGCCTCGCCGGTGACAGCAAGCCCATTCAACAGCCGTAACTGTATAGGTATAATGCATCGCATGGAAGCCCCGGACCAAGATTTTCCCGTTCAAGACCTGTTGCGCCGCCTGATGGCAGATACACGCTCGTCCAGCGAAATCGCGCGACTTTCCGGGGTCAGCCAGCCGACCGTATCGCGCCTGAGGCTGTCGAACGGGCACCGGCTGCGGCGCAGCGCGCCATTCAATAAGCTATGCAGTTTCTATGGTGTCGATACCGGGCCGTCGCGCCGCCAGTACAACGACCTGCTGCGCGACGCGATCGTCGACGCGTGGGACGGGTCGGATGAGCATGGGCGCGCGCTGCTGGTCGTGATCCAGGGGCTGAAGGGGCTGCAGGCGAAGGTGGATGATGGGTGACGTCGCGGCCGGGCGGTGCCACCCGCTCGCATCGCCGGCGCGGCAGCAGCGCGCCGCGTGTTATCGGCCGGCGGCGGGATCGGTGACGAAACCGATCTTTGCAATGCCTGCGGCCTGTGCCGCCGACAGCAACTTCGCGATGCTGTCGTAGCGGGCCGCGCGATCGGCCGACAGGCGCACTTCCGGTTGGGGCGCGGCGCGAGCCGCCTCGGCAAGGCGCGCCTGCAGTTCGGCATTCGACACCGGATGCGCGTCCCAGCTCACGCCGCCGCTGGCGTCGATCACGACATCCACGTGCGGCCCGGGCCGCGCCTCGCGCGCGCTCGCCGCCTGCGGCAACGTCACGTGCGCGGCGTGATGCAGCACCGGCAACGTCACCATGAACACCACCAGCAACACGAGCATCACGTCGATCAGCGGCGTCATGTTGATGTCCGCCGCCAGGGCCATCCCGTCGTTGCCACCGGCCGCATCGTCATTCATGCTCGTGCTCCGTCGGGAGCCGGCCGCAGATCGGCCGGCATTCCTGCCGCGCGTCCGGCGCTTGCGGCCGCCGAGGGCCCGCTGCCCGTGAGCAGCAACAGGTGCAGCCCATGCGCGAAGCGGTTCAGGCGCGCGACGATATCGCGCGACAATCGCACCAGCGCGTGATAGCCGAGCACCGCGGGGATCGCGACGCACAGTCCGAACGCCGTCATCACGAGCGCCTCGCCAACCGGCCCGGCCACGCGGTCGAGGCTCGCATCGCCGGCGGCACCGAGCGACAGCAGCGCGTGATAGATCCCCCACACGGTGCCCAGCAGGCCGACGAACGGCGCGGTGCTGCCGATCGACGCGAGCGCGCCGAGCCCGCGCTGCATGCGTGCCGCCGATTCGTCGACCGACGTCTTCAGGCTGCGCGACAGCCAGTCGCTTGCGTCGACCCGGTCGTGCAGCCGGTGCCGGATCGCTTCATGATGCGCGACCGCCACTTCACCCGCGCGCACGATATCGATGAACGGCACGCCCTGCACGTCAGGCGCGTGCATCCCGTCGGCGGCCCGCAGCCGGGCTTCCACGTCCCCCGCGCGCCACCGGACGCCGATCAGTTCGATCGACTTGATCACGATCACCGCCCACGACGCGATCGACATCGCGACGAGCGACAGCGCAACCGCACGCGTCATCGGGTCGCCCTGCGCCCATACGTGACCGATTCCATAGACTGTCATGATGAAGTGTCCTGTCATTCGTCGAGATTGAACGTGATCGGCACGCGCGCCCGCATGGGTAACGCCGTGCCGTTTTCCACATGCGGCGCGCAGCGGCTCGCCAGCACCGCGTCGCGCGCCGCCGCGTCGAGACGCGGAGAGCCGCTGCCGGCCACGATCCGCGCGGCGACGACCCGGCCTGCCGCGTCGGTCTCGAGTTCGACAAGCGCGGTGCCATGCTCACCCGCGCGCAGCGACTGCAGCGGGTAGTCGGGGGGGACCAGCGCACATTCGGGATGCGCGACGAAGCGCGGTATCGCAGGCGCCGGAG
>NZ_JAAGPH010000088.1:0-33934 GCF_017104705.1 Burkholderia sp. Se-20373
TCGTTCATCGTCGCAGGCGTGCGCATGAAGCCGGGCAAGCCGGTGGCGCTCGCCCGGCTCGACACGCGGCCGGTGGTGTTGCTGCCCGGCAATCCGGGGGCCGCGATGACCGCGTTCGCGCTGTTCGTCGCGCCGCTGATCCGCCGCCTGCAGGGGCGCAGCGCATGCCTGCCGATCGTGCCGTCGCTGCCGATCGACGCCGACTTCGAACCGGATCCGCAGCGCGAACGCTTCGTCCGCGTGCACTGCACCGTCGGCCTCGACGGCATGCCCGCGCTCGACACGTTGCGCCAGCAAGGCGCCGGCACGCTGCAATCGCTCGTGCAGGCGAGCGGGCTGGCGCGGCTGCCGGCCGGGCAGCGCATCGCGTGCGGCGACGCGGTACCGTATTACGAATTCGCGCACTGGCTCGCATGAGTGCAATGACGCTCACCCATCCGATTCACCGCCTTCGCCGTCGCGCAGGTCGTACGGCGAACTGTATCCCTGCAATTCGGGCGCGATTGTGTCCCTGCCGCGAAAACCCCGCGGACTATCCTCACGATGAGGCTCGTCACGCGCCGTGCGCCTGCCTATCCGCACACGCACGGCCGACCGGCGACGCCCCACCGCTTACTTCTTGCAGGCCGACGAACCGATCGTGAATGCCATCGTTTCAGCCGCGCCGGCCGCTGCCGCACTGTCCGGCGGCGCATCGCCCGGCGCTTTCCCCCGCACGACCGACACGCTCGGCCGCCCGCTGCGCGACCTGCGCCTGTCCGTGATCGATCAATGCAATTTCCGCTGCGGCTACTGCATGCCGCGCGAAAGCTTCGGCGCCGACTATGCGTTCATGCCGTCGTCCGAGCGGCTGTCGTTCGCGCAACTCGAAAAGATCGCCCGTGCGTTCACGTCGCTCGGCGTCGAAAAGATCCGCATCACGGGCGGCGAGCCGCTGCTGCGCCGCAATCTCGAAGCGTTGATCGAACGTCTCGCCGCGCTGACGACCGTCGACGGCAAGCCCGTCGAGATCGCGCTGACGACCAACGGCTCGCTGCTGGCCGCGAAGGCGCGCACGTTGCGCGACGCGGGCCTGTCGCGCGTGACGGTCAGCCTCGATGCGCTCGACGACGCGGTGTTCCGCCGGATGAGCGACACCGACGTGCCCGTGTCGCGCGTGCTGGCCGGCATCGAGGCCGCGCAGGCGGCCGGGCTCGCGCCGGTCAAGGTCAACGCGGTGATCGAGCGCGGCGCGAACGACGACCAGATCCTGCCGCTCGTGCGGCACTTCCGGCACACCGGCGTGGCCGTGCGCTTCATCGAATACATGGACGTCGGCGGCGCGAGCTTCTGGTCCGGCGACAAGGTCGTGACGGCCGCGCGGATGCGCGAGTCGATCGACGAACACTATCCGCTCGTGCTCGTCGGCGAACCGGCGCACGACGCGACCGCGATCCGTTGCGCGCACATCGACGGCGCGGGCGAAGTCGGCTTCATCGCGAGCGTGTCGCATCCGTTCTGCGGCACCTGTTCGCGGGCCCGCGTGTCGGCTGACGGGCAGCTCTACACGTGCCTGTTCGCGATGCAAGGCACCGACCTGCGGCCGTGGCTCGACGACGCAGCGTCGAGCGCCGACCTCGCCGCCGCCGTGCGCGAGCGCTGGACGCACCGCGACGACCGCTATTCCGAGCGCCGGGCCGCACGGCCTGCCCGCGCGCCGGGCAAGACCTATCCGACCGTGCGCATGTCGCTGGTCGGCGGCTGAGGCGCCGCCGCGCGACCCGGGACGCACCGCCTACAGGAGAATAGTCATGACGAGCTTCACCGAATCCCGTGCCGGGCTGCCGGACGATCCGTTGCATGCGGGCAGCCCCGCGCCCGACAACGCGACCGACCCGCATCCCGAACCGCCACCGTCGATTGCCGCGGGCTTCGAAGTGCGCGTGCAGTACGCGTCGATCGATGCCGGCGCCGAGCTCGCGCCGATCGTTCGCAATCCGAATGTCGGCGCGGTCGTGAATTTCCTCGGCGTCGTGCGCAACGAAGGCGACGTCGACGACGTGATCGCGCTCGAGGTCGAGCACTATCCGACGATGACCGAACAGGCGCTATGGAGCATCGTCGAGGAAGCCAGCGCGCGCTGGCAGCTCGAAACGATCAGGATCGTGCATCGCGTCGGGCGCATTCCGCTCGGCCAGGCGGTCGTGCTGGTCGTGGTGGCCGCCGCGCATCGCGGGGCCGCGTTCGATGCGTGCGAATTCCTGATGGACTTCCTGAAGACCCATGCGCCGTTCTGGAAGAAGGAGATCCGGCACGACGGCGTATCCGGCTGGGTCGAGGCGAAAGCGCACGACGACCAGGCGATGCGGCGCTGGGGCTGAGCGGGCGCACGGCGCCCTTTCCGATTCCGCCGATTCCTTTCAAGACATCGCGATGAAACTGACGATCAAATACTTTGCAAGCATTCGCGAACAACTCGATCTCGACGAGGAAATCGTCGAGATCGATGCGCTCGAACTCACCGTCGACGCGCTGCGCGACACGCTGGCCGCACGCGACGCGCGCAGCGCGGAAGCGCTGCGGACGGACCGGCCCGTGCGGGCCGCCGTGAATCTCGAGATGGTGACGGGGGGATTCATCGTGCGGGAGGACAGCGAGGTGGCGTTTTTCCCGCCGGTGACGGGCGGGTAACCTCGGTCAGGCAAGCCTCCGGGGCACGCGACTGCGAGCGCCCCGCCGGCGATGGCTTCCGCGCGGCCACCGCTGCACGCCGTCGACATGACGAAGCCGGCACCCGGCCGGCTTCGTCGTTGAAGTACAAGACACCGTGCCCGCTCACCGCATGCACGCCGCCGCCAGCTTGCCGACCGTGATCACCGCCTGCTCGATCTCCGGCGACCACGGGCTGCTGTAGTTCAACCGGATGAAGTTCCGATAGCTGTCCGTGATCGAGAACATGTAACCCGGCCCGATCGTGATCCCCTGCTCCAGCGCGAGCTGGTAAAGCCGCATCGCGTCGATCTGCGCAGGCAGTTCGACCCACAGCACGTATCCGCCCGCCGGGCTCGAGATGCGCGTACCCTCCGGAAAGAACCGCGACACCATCGCGCGCATCAGGTTCGCCTGCTGCGCATACGCCTTGCGCAGGCGCCGCAGGTGATGCTCGTAGCCGTCGCGTTCGAGAAACTCCGCGATCGCGAGCTGCGGCAGCGACGGCGTCGCGAGCGTGTTCAGGAATTTCAGCTTCTCGACCTGGTCACGATAGCGGCCCGGCAGCGCCCAGCCGATCCGGTACGCGGCCGTCAGGCTCTTCGAGAACGACGAGCAGTGCAGCACGATCCCGCTGCGGTCATACGACTTCAACGAACTCGGATGCGCATCGCCGAAATACAGTTCGTTGTACACGCCGTTCTCGATGATCGGCATCCCGGTCTTCGTCGCGAACTCGACCAGCTCGCGCTTGCGCTCGTCCGGCATCTGGAAGCCGAGCGGGTTCTGGAAGTTCGGCATCACCATGCACGCGGCGATCGGCTGCGACTTCGCGATCGCGGCCAGTGCCGCGATGTCGATTCCGTATTCCGGATGTGTCGCGACCTCGATCGCCTTCATTCCCATCCGCTCGATCGCATGCAGCATCGCGTAGAACGTCGGCGATTCCACCGCGATCGTGTCGCCCGGTTTCGCAACGGCCTGCAGGCACAGGTTGATCGCCTCCGTCGCGCCGACCGTCACGATGATCTCGTTCGGGTCCACCGACATCCCGTTTTCCAGGTAGCGGCGCGCGATCTGGCGGATCAGTCGCGGATGGCCGGGCGGCAGCCCGTCCGTCACGCCCCACAGCGACTTGTCGCGGCCGGCCGCATACGCGTACCGGTTCAGCTTCTCGAACGGAAACAGGCTCGGGTCCGGGTACGGCGAGCCGAGCGGCACAGCGTCGTCGGTGCCGATCGAGCGCAGCGTCGACAGCACGAGCCGGCTCACGTCCACCGACGACGAGATCGCGATCGGCTTCGACGGGCGTAGCTCGCGCACCGGCGCATGGCTGTCGTCGCGCCGCAGGTTCACGAAATAACCCGACTGCGGCCGGCTTTCGAGCAGCCCGCGGCTTTCCAGCAACAGATACGCGTGCAGCACGGTCGTGATGCTGATCCGGTGCTGCTGGCTCGCCTGCCGCACCGACGGAATCCGGTCGCCGTGCCGGTATACGCCCTGGCGGATCAGGCGCTCGATGTCGTCCGCGAGTTTTTCATAGAGTTTCATCGCGTGCCTCCCGCTGGGCGGCGCAGCTGGGCTGCCCTGCCGTTTGCGTCCGACACGCCCATGTTTCGCCCGCCGGCCGGGCCGTCGTGATTCCTGATCCTTCCCTCCGGTTTTGCCTTTTCCATCGCACTGGCTCTCTCTTGAAGATGCGCCAACAGGGTTCCGGTACGACTGGATCTGCGGCACTGTGCACTTGATGGTGGAATCTTAAGAGCAGAACAGTTGGCGACGAGTACACACATCGATCGCGCGAACAAGAGTACAGTTCGGCGCGCATCGCGCATGGAAGGAAAACTGTACGTCTTAAGAATGGGCCGCGAGGGCAGTGAATCGCGCGCAGCGACGCCGGACGGAGGTTCGTGACTTTACGGAACGGCAGGACAGCGGTGACGAGTGCACTCGGCGGCGGGACACGTTGCCGGGCAAATCGGGAACAAAAACTGTGCGATCACACGGTTTTTCATACAATTCCGCCTATCGCCCGCCAAAAACTCGTCGATCGCACGGTTTCTTCCTGAATTTCGCCGTCGGGATGTAACACAGCGACGCTCGGCGGCGAGATGCACCTGCTGCGCGCGATCCGCCATATCGTCATCCACGAGATGGTCGAGCGGCTGCGCCCGCGCTGACGCCAAACACCACCCAAGACGATCCGATGCCGCCACGCGAGGGCCGCCGAACCTCATGACCCAATCTGTCCGCCCGCCCATCGTCGACCCGCTCATCGCTCGACTGACCGGCACCGCCGACCACCCGCGCTTCACCGGCGCGCCGCTCGACCTGTCGACGCTCGACGCGCACGCGCTCGGCACGGTGTGGCCCGCGCTGCGCCGCACCGAGGAACACGTCGCGCAGCACGACTACGCGTACGGTGATCCACGCGCCGAATTCGCGCGCTGGCTGCGCACCCAGATCGACGCGCTCGAGCTCGCGCCGCTCGTCGACGCCGAAGCCGCGCTCGAACTGTTCCGCGACATTCCGGCCGGCGCGTGGCGGCGCGCGTTACAGGAACTGTCGTGTCTCGACGCGCTGCCCGCGCCCGCACTGCAGGCCGAACTCGTGCGCATCCTCGGCGAACCGCAGAACGACGGCCTGCAACGACTCTCCGTGTACGGGGAATATGCGCTCCATTCGTTCGCCGGCCGGCGCGACATCACGGCCTTGCGCGATACGTATGCGCAGTCGAATGCCGATTCCCCGTTTCGCGTGCGCGAGCTCGACGTGCTGCCCGAACTCGGGCCGGCGGCGCTGCTCGCGCTGGCCGCGACGAACGACGGCTATTTCGCGCCGAAACGGCTGTGGTTCAACGCCGACGATCCGGCCGCCACGCTCGCGGAGGAGCCCGCTTACGTCGACTTCGCGCGCGACACGCTGACCGATGCCGCGCGGCACGTCGCCGCGATTCACGCGGGTGACGTCCCCTATCAGGCCGATCGCGCGTTCACGACCGACGACGCGCAGGTCGTCGCGCGCGCGGCGCGCGTCGCGGCCTATCGCGACGCGCCGTGGCTCCCCCCGCTGATCGGGCCGCTGCTGACCGGCGTGTGCGTCGCGCCAACCGCCGCGAAAACCGCGCCGTCGCAATCGCTCGCGATCGCGCTCGGCCATGCGGTCGAGACGATCCCGACACCCGAGAGCGTGCGTGCGCTGCGCGATGCGCTGGCCACCGTGCGCCATGCGGGCGTGCAGAAGAAGCTCGCGCGTAACCTGAAGCCCGCTGAACGCGCGCTCGGCGAACGGCCGCACACCGCGCTGCGCATGACACTCGACGCGAAGCCCGACAAGAAGCAACTCGCGATGCTCGCCACCTGCATGGAAGCGGGTTTCTGGCAGTCGATGACGCTCGGCCATGCCGAATGGCGCGCGCGCCTCGTCGATGCGCCGGCCGGCGCCGCGTTCTCGACCCGCACGATCTGGCAGGCACGCGCGCGTGACGGCGCGACGGTCTCGTTCATGCCCGATATCGCGAAGGGCAAGGTCGTGCTGCGCGACGCCGCCGGCGTGGCGTGCGAACTCGACGCCGACAGCGAGATCCGGCTCTGGCATCCGCTCTTGGCCGATGCGGACGAGCGGCTCGCGTGGCAGCGCGCGATCGTCGGCCGTGCGATCCGGCAGCCCGTTCGGCAGGCGTTCCGCGAGTTCTACGTGCCGGCCGACGAAGACACCGCGACCAGTCATTCCGCGATGTTCGAAGGTCATGTCCTCGCGAGCCGCCCGCTGCTCGGCGTCGCGCGCCGCGAAGGCTGGTCGATCCGCGCGTACGACGACGGCCTTGCACGCGAGTTCGGCGACGTCCGCGCGACCTTCAGCGTCGCCGCGCGGCTCTTTCCCGGCACCGACGGCCAAGGCACGTCGGGCCGGCTGCACGTCGAACGCAGACACGAGCGGCGCTGGGTGGCCGCGCCGATCGGTGAAATCGATCCTGTCGTGTTCTCGGAGGTGGCGCGTGCGGTCGACCTGCTCGTCAGCGTTGCCGCGTTCGCGCTCGACGATGAAGCGACGCGCGCAGCCGACACGCCGGCGGATCCGGTGCGCCAGCGCGCCGCGCGAAACGAGCGCGAGCAGCGCCTGCACCGGCTGTCCGACCTGCCGCTCGGCGCGATGGCGCGGTATCGCAAGCAGGTGCTCGCGCTCGTGTTCGAGGAACCGATCGCGCACGGCCGGGTGACGCTCGACGAACGCCATGTGCGCGTCGGCGCATGGTCGGTGCATTGCGCGACGGGGCGCGTGACGCGCGACGGCGAACCCGTCGAACCGTCGATCGAACCGGCGCCGTCGCCGCTGCGCGCGGTGCCGTGGCTGCCTTACGACGAAGCGCTGCTGCAGCGGATCGTCGATGGGGTCGCGGGGTTGCTCGACTGAGGCGGCGATGCGGCGGCAGGCACCACCTACCGCGCCGCCTGCTGCCGCTGCACCTCCTGCGCTTTCATCTGCAGATACGCGCCGCGCTCGACCTCGTGCAGCTGCTGCGGATACTGCTCGGTCGCGTCGAACCAGCGCGCGAGGCGCTGGTCGAGCGGCTTGTCGAGCGTCGCGAGATACGTGTCGATCGCGAGGTAGTAGCGCATCGTGTTGCGCTCCAGCAGCCCGCGCACGCCGCCGACGTACTGCGGCTGCGCGGCCGATCCGCCGCTGACGGTCGTGAAGCCGACCTTGTCGCTGCCGACGGTCGCGAGGTAGGTCTTCATCGCCATGCGGCCCACCGTGCCGAAGCCATACGAATACGTCAGGTGCAGGAACGTGCGCGACGCGCCGACCGGCACGGCCTCCAGCGCGATCCGGTAATCCTTCGTGCCCATCGGGCCACTATCGGCGGTCAGGTCGACCTGGAAATAGTCGGGCGTCGCGGCCGCCACGCGGTAGCGGAACTGCACGCGGTAGGTGTCCGGCAGCTTCTGCTGGATCTTGCGGCCGAGGTTCACGTCGAGCACCGGGCCGTTGCCGCCGGTCGACGCGTGGCAATACTTCGTGTTCAGGTGCAGGATCAGCACCGCGCACCAGTTCGCGGGGCCCTGGGCGGGATCGTCGAGCTGGCTGCTCACGACTGCGTACGGGTAGTCGACCACGGCGTAGATGTCGCCCTTCAGCGACGACGACGCTTCCGCCGATTCGAGCACCAGCGGCCGGTGAAACGCGTTGTCCTTCAGTTGCGGGCCGAGGCTGCGGTAACGCTCGAGCAGTGTCGCCGCATCGTCCGCGCCGAACGACAGCGCGCTCCAGCCCACGCACAGGGCCGCGACGAGCGCGTGCCGGGCGCGGCGAGCAAGCCACGTGCCGCGCGGATGTCCGGATGTCTTCATTCTTGTGCTCCCACCGGATGCGCGATGGTCGCGCACATGTGTCACAGAATACGCCTGGCCGCAGCGCAACATCGCATGCGAGCGCGCCGTTATCGGCTCCGCTTCACCGGCACCGGCAACTGCGCGGCGGTGATCCGGACCAGCGCCGACAGCCATTCGCGATCGTCCCAGCGCTCGCCGGAGATCACGAGATGCGGCTTCGCGCCGGGATACGGCGAACCTTCTTCACACGTGCCGAGAAACGCGCGGCCTTCGGGCGTCGGCTTGACGAACAGCCGATCGTCGCACACGAGCGCGACCATCTTGCCGTCGCAATAGATGCCGTACTCGCCGAACATCTTGCGCGCCGATACGGTGCCGGCTGCTGCCATCTGCTCGACGATGAAATCGACTGTGCCTTGGCTCGATGCCATTCACTACTCCCGGCAAAATGGTTATGACCCCGGCACGCTCCCGACCGTTCCGCCTGATTGCGGATACGCTGCAGTGCGTCGTCCCTTGGTCGGAGGAGCGCGCATTCAGGCACGTGCGATCGCAATCGCCCGCCCCTGCCCGACATCGCTGACAGTTACATGACGGTGCGGTGAATCGCCCGATAGCGCTTCACAAAAATCGGGCTTCGCCTACGTGCCGGGAGAGCGGCACGGGCCGGCCGGCGATTGAGCGGCCGGCGACGGCGGAACAACGCTTTGCGCCGCGGCGCCGATTGCCACCGCGTTCCTCCCCGGACGCAGCGCCGACAGCACGACGCCGTTACTTCTCTGCCGCGAACGCGCTCGACATCTGCCGCGCCCGCTTCACGTCGTCGCCATGCAGGTAAATCGATGTCGTGGAAATCGACGCATGGCGCAGGTTGTCGCGCACGGTCGTCAACTCCGCGCCGCGCGCCAACGCGTGCGTCGCATGCGTATGACGCATCCAGTGCGGGCTTGCCTGCCGCAGCTTCTGCGCGAGCGCCGGGTTGTCGGCATCGACCTGATCGGCCGTCTGCGCGAAGAAGCGCTGCATCACCTTCCACAGCCGCACGCTCGTGATCGCGGCCGCGCCGTCTTCCGCGAGGCTCGGGATCAGCGGCGTATCGGGCCGCCAGCGCGACGGCGTGACCGGCAGCCGGCGGGCGACCAGGAAACGGTCGAGCCCCGTGCGCGCGAGCGGCGGCAGCGCGACGCGCGCGGCCTTGCTGCCCTTGCCGATCACCTTCAGCCACGCGTCGCCGTGCGCATCGGTCTCGATGTCGCCGAGCGTCGCGCCGACCAGCTCGCTCGCGCGCAGCCCGGTCGCGTAGCCGAAATCGAGAATGAAGCGCAGCCGTTGCGCGGCGGCCGGCGTCCAGCCCGACTGCGGCGCGGCCGGCGTGCCCTTTCTGAACTCGAGCCCGTCGGCGATCGTGCGCACGAGCAGCCACTCGCCTTCGGTGAACGCATGCGACGTGTCGAGTGCGTTCGGGCTGCGCGTGTCGCGCACCTTGACGCCCGCGAACGGATTCGCGAGCAGGTAGCGCTGCTCGATCAGCCAGCGGAACAGCGCGCCGAGCACCGACAGCGTGTACGCGGCAGAGCGCGCCGACAGCGCACCCGAGAACGGCCGCCAGTCGGGTGCACTGCGCGGCCGCACGGGCCCGACCCAGCGCTCGTGCGGTGTCGGGCGCCGCACGAACGCGCGATACGCGACCGCATCCTCGGTCGTCAGCGACGACAGCGCGCGACCGCGCTCGACGATCGCCCACAAGATCAGCCGCTCGGCCTCCTTCCGGTATGCACGGCGGGTCGCGGCCGATTCGTGCAGCGACAGCCACGCGTGCACGGCCGCGTAATCGTTGTCCGCATCGAGCGTGCTGGTCGCGCGCGGCGCGCGGAAGGTGCCGGCCGAGCCGTCGACCTCGTGCGGCAGCTTCAGCTGCTCCCACGGCACGATGGCGCCGCGCGGCGTCGCCGCGATCAGCGCGCGCGCCCGTTCGGTCAGTTCGGGATGCGCGGCGAAGAACGCCTCGATGTGCCGCGCACCGGCCATGCCGAGGCCCGCGATCGCGCGCCACCACTGGCGCCGCCGCGGAATCCGCACCGTGAGATCGGCCAGCGTCGCGATCCCGTGCGCACGCAGCGCGCCGACCGCACGCGCGGGCAGCCACAGGCCGACGTCGTCGCTGATCTGCGGGACCGGCGCACGCGCATGACGCAGCAGGCCGATCGCTTCGGCGGCCGCCTTCGCTTCCTGCCTACGCTCACCGTCGGCATGACCGAGCCGCTCCGCGAGATCGGGCCGGCCCACCTGCCGCGCGACGCGCACGAGGCGGCGGCGAATGGCGCCGATCACGCCGCGCGCCGAGCGCCCTTCACCGAGCCGATCGGGCAGGTAGCGCTCGACGGCCTGACGCACGGTCATGCCCGCGTACCACGCACGCAGCGCGGCCAGTTCGTCGGCGTCGGGAAAGCCTGCGGGTGCAGGTGTGGAATCGGAGGAAGGCGGTGAGGTGAGGCGCGGGTTCATGGGCGCCAGTTTGACAGAAGCGCGCGCGGCCGGATACGTCGTGTGTGGGGTTCCGGGCGAGATACGCGTTCACATGCAGGACGCTCAACATGGCCTGTTATCCTCCGCACTGCATTCCCGCGTCATCCGTTCGCCGCTTCCTCGCATCACGTTGCGACGGGCGAGATCCGCGTTGAACTGCGCTGGACGATCCGGCCATCCGTATCGGCATGCGCAGCCGGATATCAAAGGCTGCGTGGGTCGTCCAATGCAATTCCGGCCGTCGGTCAATCACACCTTTACCAACAAGAACCGCCATTCCATGACATCCCGCCGTCTCGCCGCGCTCGTTGCCGCGGCCTTGAGCTGCACCGCCCTGCCCGCCGCCTACGCGCGCACCTACGTCGCGCCGACCGCGTCGCTCGGAAAAGGGGCTTACGTTCACCAGTTCGTGCTGCGCGACCCCGTCACGCACCAGCCGCTGCCGAATGCGCGCTACCGGCTGTTCCTGCCCGGTCAGGTCATCGCGGGGCTGCCCGTCAAGCCGCAGGAGCATGACAGCGTGATCTTCGGCACGACCGATGCGGCCGGGCGCACCGTCCGGGTCCGGCTGCCGAAGCGGCATCCGGAGAAGCAATGGGTGTTCAATCCGATCGTCGGCGACGGCGATCTGGGCGAGTCGTTCCGGCTGGTCGAGCCGGGCGGCTCGGCACCGATCGGCCATTTCCCGTACGTGCTGGACGTGGAGAACGCATACCTGGCGTGCGGCTATTCGGATGCGAACGGCTACACCTACTACGCGCAATCGCGCACGCCGCGCAACGTCAATCTTTACGCCGGCACGCTGGCTGGGTCGGCCGACACCGACTGGTGCGCGGGCCCGGGCTTGACCATCGCGAACAGCGCGAATGCACCGGGCGCGCCTGACCTCTACACGCAATACCTCGGCAGCCTGGTCGCCAACGGCGACCGGATCAGCAGCGAATTGCGGCAGCAGATCGTCGCCAAGCTGCTGTCGCTCGCGATCGCCGAACGCGACGAGAGTCGCGTGGCCACCGCGCTCGATCTCGACAGGATTCCAGACGATCGCCGGAACGACATCGGCTACCGGCTCGCCGACGCCGGCGTCGCAGTCGAGCGCGGGCTCGCGATGATCGACGCGCATCTCTCGGAATCGCCGGACGATGCGTATGCGCTCGACAGCAAGGGCTGGGCGCTGTATCGCCTCGGCCGCAACGACGAGGCGCTGACGTGGTTCGACCGCTCGATCGCGACCTTCGCGAAAGGCGACGGCACGGACAAGGGCGCAAGCGAAGCCCAGGCAACCGGGCTGACGCACAAGGGCGAAGTGCTGTGGAAACTGGGCCGCCAGGATGAAGCGCGCGAGGTGTTCACACAGGCGCGGAAGATTCAGCCGAAGAACGACGAACTGGCGGAAACGTTGAAGCGGCTGGCGATACGGATCGGGCAGGACGACACGAAGGCGCCGGGTACCGCCAGCGAATAAGTGGAGCAACGGCGCGGCCGCGGCTGTCGCCGGTGTTGCGGACAGCGGCGGCCGGCGGTCTCCTGCACGGTCGGACGCAAGCAGCCGTGCGGGCCTGCCCGCCTCACTCTTCGCCCTTCGCGCCCGGATTGAGCATCACGACGAAGCCGGCCACGCCGACGACCAGCGCGATCGCGCCGCCGCGCAGCGCCATCGCGTTGTCGAACAGCAGCCCCGACACGACGGCCATCATCCCCGCGAGCGACACGAACACGGCGATCGCCGCGACGACGATGCGGGACTGGCGGCGGATCATCGCGCGCGCCGCGTCAAGCGGCCGCGGCGGCGGCCGCTACGTCGTGATCGTCGCCGCGAATCAGCAGCACCGGGCACTTCGAGCCGCGCACGAAGCGCTCCGCGACGCTGCCGAGCAGCACGCGCCGGATTCCGCGCCGCCCGTGCGTGCCGACCACCGCGAGATCGATCCCGCCTTCCTTCACGTAGCGCTGCAGGCGCTCCGCGATGTCCTCGCCGATGCTTTCGGTCTCGACGAGTTCGGCCTCGCCCTTCGCGCCGGCCAGCGCGATGATCTGCTCGGCTTCGCGCAGCACCTTGCGCCCGTCGTCGCGGATCTCCTCGACCAGTGCGTGCGGATCGAAACGGCCCGCGTAAGTGAACAGCACCGACTTGTCCACCACATACACGACGCTGACGTGTGCGTCGCCTGCCAGCGCGACCTTCACTGCCTCGGCAAGCGCCTGCTTCGACGAAGCGCTGCCGTCGACGGCCACCATGATCTTCTTGTACATGCGAACCTCGCTGGGGTGAGTTGCCACGCGTCTGGTCGCGCGGCCTTGTCACCATCATCGGCGGATGGCGGGTTCGAGTGTTGATGGCGATCAAGGTCGACCGGCGGGCGTCCGTGCGGCAAAGCGTCGCGACGCGATGCCGATACCGCTCGCTTGCGGCCAGGTCGCGAACCCGGCCGACACAGCAGCTGAAGCAGCGCGATCGAGCGGTCATCGTGCCGAAAGCGCTATCATCGAATGTGCGACTTTCGTCCGGCCCTTTTTTGCCGGCCCACTTTCAACTCGCTCAACCGACATGACAACGACTTCCGAACGCGTGGACGGCGCCGCCCAGCATCTCGTCGCCGCCCGCCATGCCGGCTCGCCCGGCCCGCTGCTGCCCGATGCGCTGCGCCCCGAGGACGTCGAGACCGCCCTCGCGATCCAGCAGCGCGTGGCCGACCTGCTCGGCGAACCCGTCGGCGGCTGGAAATGCGCGCTGCCGCCGCCCGACCGCGTGATCCTCGCGCCGATCTTCGCGTCGACGATCCGCGAGGCCGATGCGCCGTACCGCGTCGTCGGCGGCCCGATTGTGCGGATCGAACCGGAAATCGCGTTCGTGCTCGATCGCGACCTGCCCGCGCGCGAGCAGCCGTACGACGAACAGGACGTGCGCGCCGCGATCCGCGAAGTGCGCATCGTGCTCGAAGTGCTCGGCTGCCGCTACGCGGAACCCACGCGCGCGTCGAAGTTCGAGCTGCTGGCCGACGGGCAATTCAACCAGGGGCTGTGCGTCGGCCCGGTCGTGCCCGACGGGCTGAACGTGCCGCTCGAGACGCTGGCGCTGTCGTTCGAAGGCGCGCTGAACCGCGCGATCGACGGCCGCCATCCGGACGGCGATCCGCTGAAGCCGCTGGTATGGCTCGTCAATTTCCTCGCGTCGCGCGGCGACGCCGTGCGCGCCGGGCAGATCGTGACGACCGGTTCGTACGCGGGCGCGATCGACGTGCCGCTCGGCGATGCGCTGACGGTGCGCTTCGGCGACCTCGGCAGCCTGTCGGTGACGTTGACGGCGTGATGCGTGGGGTGGGCGGGAGCGGTTGCGCTGGTCGCTGACGCGCAGGTACGCCTGCGCCGTCGTGCCGACCGACCCGGCGTGATAACGTTGCACATCATCGCGTCCACCACTTCACTCCCCCAACCCCGGGCACGCGCATCGCCTTCAAGCCGATACCGACCATGTCGCTGACACCGCTTCCCGCCCTGCTCGACGAAACACTGCGTACCGTCGCGCGCCGCTACCGGCTGCCGCCGCTCGACAGCGCGCTGTCGCCGGCCGACGCCGCGAACCCGGCCGCCACGCTCGCGATCGTGATCGAGGCAGCGCGCCGGATGCGCAGCGACGGACAGACGCCCGACGCGGGATTGCGGCAACGCTTCATCGACGCGCTCGCGCGGATGATCCGCGACGCAATGGATACGCATGCCGGCGATCCCGCCTTTCAGGCCGCGGTGCTGCGCCACGATGCGCCGAGCGTGCGCGAATACGCGTCGTTGTCCGCGCACGCCGAGCAGGACCGTCGCGCGCTGCACTCGGCCGTCAACGCGATCGCGCACCCGGCCAAGCTCGAGCGCAGCGCCCGCCCCTGGCAACGCGACGGGCTCGCGCGGCTGCATGCGGCCGCCACCGCCGCGTCGTGGGCCGACCTGCACGACACGCTGCTGCACCTGCTCGCGCTGCCCGACATGGCGAACGACGCCGCGTTCGAGCAGGACATCGTCAAGCTGAAAGACAGCCCCGCGCTCGAACGCATGCTGCGCATCGACGCACTGGCATCGGACGAGCACGTGCGTCGCTACCGGGCGCTCTGGGTGCGCCAGGGCCCGCTCGAAGGCAGCACCGTCGCCGTCGCGCAGGGCGTTGCGTCGCAGCAGCGCGGCGCGGCCGTCGAAGCGCTGGCCGCACAGGCGCTCGACGCGCTGGCGCGCCGGCTCGACGCCGTCGACGCCCGCCGCACGTACCGGGTGGTGACGTCGATGCGCGTGCCGTCATCGATTCCGGGCCGCCACGATCGCGCGAAAACCGAATGGGACGCGATCCTGCTCGAACGCACGCGCGGCGATGACCCGGCGCCCGCCTGGAACGTGCGCTTCCTCGTCGAAGCGAAAGCATCCGCGGACGCCGCGACGACCGACCTGCCGCGGCTGCTGCGCGGCCTGAACCTGCTCGCGCAGGCCGACCCGGACACGCTCTATGCGTTCGAGACGCACCAGGGCACGGTGCGCGTGCACGGCGCATCGCTGCGCGCCCTGACGACCGACGAAGCGACGCTGCCACGCGAAGTGCTCTATTGCTGCGATGCGTCCGCCGACACGACGCCGCGGCTGCTGGGCGCCGCGAGCCGGATGCAGCTGCTGTCCGCGCAGGCGAGCCTCGAATACGCGAGCGCGCTCGCGCAGCGGCCGGATGCCGACCCGGACGGCCTCGGTGTGGTCTGGCACGCGCTGCTGACGCTGCCGCAATGGCATGCCGTGCTGCACCAGTATCCATCGTTGCGGCAGGTCCGCGAGCTGATGGTGGCGATCGACGACTGGCGGGCCGCGATCGACGATGTCGATGAAGGCGGCGTGGCGAGCAGCGCGTACGCGTGACGCACGACACGAACCGCCGTGCGGCGGCCGGCATGCCCCGCCCGCTCAGTTGGTGAGCACGCCGAACGGCAACGTCCATCCCGTCAGGCGGCCGCCGTCCGCCCATCGATCCTCGGCCGCATCGCATGGCAGCAGAACCGGCGCGGTCGCGCACTCGAGGGTTTCCTTCGGCGTATGACCGAACTCCGCCTTGAACAGCCGGTGGAAATACTTCTCGTCGGGAAAGCCGTGCGCCCACGCGATTTCCGCGATGCGCCGATGCCGGCGCTGCGGGTCGCCCAGCACGTGGTACGCATGGCGCAGCCGCCGGCGCGTGATCTGCCGCATCACGCCGCCGTCTTCCTTGAACAGCTGGTAGAGCCGCGCTCTCGACACGCCGATGTCGCGGCAGATCCGGTCGGGATCGAGGTCGGGCTCCAGCAGATGCACGTCGATGTAGCGCCGGACCCGCTCGGCCAGCGCCCCATCGATCGGGCCGCGTGCGTCGTTCAGCGCCTGCGTGGTGGGTGAAAGGGCCGCGGCCAGCAGCAGCAACATCGATTGCACGATGCTCGGGATTTCGTGCGTGCGCAGATTCGGCAGGTTGCGGAACAGCGACAGCATGTGGTCGCCGAGCAGCCGCCCCACGCCGCTCGTCAGCGTCTGGCCGTGCGCCTGTGCGGCATGGCTCGGCAGCAGGTACCTCGGCACGACCAGGCTGATCACGTCGCCGGCCTCGACCCGGCAGTCGTTGACCTGCGCGACGTCGTAGACGAATACGTCGCCGGCGCGCTTGACCAGTTCGGGCCCGCCGGTGTGGCTCGCCAGCCGCCCGCCGAGCAGCAGCGTGAAACGGATCGAATCCTGGCCGTCGAGCCGGATTCGCCGCGTGGTGCGATTGACCCGATAGGCCGGTGCGCGCGACCGCCACTGCCGGCCCGACAGGATCAGCGGGCCGAGCGCCGCGCCGCTCGCTTCCGCGTCGAACACGCCGTGGCCGCCGTCGTCATCGAGACGGTAGTCGCACAGCATGTCCTTGACCCAGACGTGGAACCGGTCCCGCTCGGGGTAGTCGATCGTGCGAAACTTGAAAACAGGGACGAATGCCGCTTGATCCATGACAGTTTTTTTATCGAGCCGACACGAGAGGATAGATCGGTTCGTCGATTATCGGACCAAATTGCGCCGGCGCAAGGCCGGCGCGGCATGTCGTCCACGCAAGCGGCCGACCGGCGCCCTGCGACGGGCGCCGTCGATCTCGCGGCCATCAGCGTTGCGGATGGCATTCCCAGTTGTTGTACGTCGGCCGATCGATCGGCGTGAGCCCCGGAATCATGAACACCGTACAGCCGAAACGCCGCCCCTTGCCGGTCGTCGCGTCGTAACTCACCTTCTGGCCGCCCAGCCCGTCCTTCTTCCCGTACTGCACGTTGGCGATCGTGATCTCGTCCGACGACGCGAGGCCGAGCGTCTTTGCGGTCGACGTCTGCACGTCGACCATGTTCATCTGCGTCGAACCGCACGCGGACAACACGAGGCCGGCGGCCGCCGCGCCCAGCGCGGTCCGCAAGGTAACAACGGTGCACTGCAAGACTTGCTTCATGGCTTCTCCTTCGAATGCCCGACGCGACACGATTACGAGCCCGGCGTATAAAAACTGGACTGGATCTGGCTGCCGATGTTCGCGGCGAACCCCTGCCAGACGAGCGCCATCGCCCCCGCTGCGTTGACGGCCAGCGCCGGCCACGTTCCATCCTGCGGATCCGCCGTCGACGTGCTCCACGCGCCGTTCCGGTAGCCGGCCACGAGGAGGACCGACGCGTTCGGCGTGCCCGTGTCTTCCCAGGCGACCGTCACGTTGCCGGCCGGGTCGATCACCAGCGGCGGGTACTGGAGCGCCGCCCCGTTCAGGTGTTCCGTCAGCTTCTGCAGCGGCCCCCAGTTTCCGCTGGCGTCCGACACGCTCGCCTGCAGCACCGCGCCGCCGTCCGCCCACATCGCGGCGGCCACGCCGTTTTCGTTGACGGTCAGCATCGGCGTCGCGATGAAACCCGTGGGCACCACGATCGCCGGAGCAACCGGCTGCGCGGGCTGCCATCCGGTTCCGGATACATAGCGCTGCGACATCGTGGCGTTGTAGAGCTTCCCGCCCGTCACGTCGAGCTGCCCCCAGACCAGCGTGATGTTCCCCTTCGCGTCCATGCCGGCGACCGGCGAGATGATCGTCGTGAACAGGCTCGAGTTCGTGACTACCGGGTTGACGTTGGTCCAGCCGTTGGTCGCGTCGTACGTGGCCGTCCACAGCGCCGACTTCGTATGGTTGGTCTGCCGCCACGCGAGCACCGCCCGGCCGGACGACAGCACCGACAGCATCGGCCGCACGTTGTCGGTGTCGCCGGTCACGGCGTCCGGGCCGCTCTGCACCGGCATCTGGACCAGCGCCGTCGGCGACCACTGCCCGGCCTGCGTATAGCGCGTCCACGCGATGCGCGTATCGAGCAGGCTGATCGACTGCGTCCAGGTGACGAGCGCGTTGCCCTGGCTGTCCATGCCGGCCGAATAGGACGACCCGGCCATGTCCGGCGCCAGCGTGACCGGCGTGCCCCAGCCGCTACCCGGGCTGTACGGGCGCGCCCACAACGCGTACGTGTTGGCGCCCGGCGTCCATTCGGTCCAGAACGCGACCGCCTGCCCGCTCGCATTGCCGACCAGTTTCGGCTGCACCCCGGTCAGCGTGTTCATCGCATGCGAACCGTCGCTCGTGTCGAGCCGCGTCGCGCTGCCCCAGCCCGAGCCCGCCACATGGCGCGCGCCCCACATTTCGTTGCCGTTCGTGCCGGCCGGGCCATTGGTCATCCAGGTGGCGAGCGCGTTGCCGCTCGCGTCGATGGTCACGCTGGGCTGGCCTTCCGGCCCCTTGCCGTCCACGGCCGCAGCCGTCGACCAGCCGGCCTGCGGCTGCGTCACCCCGCCGCCGCCCGTCGGGCCGCCGTTCGATCCGCCACCGGGCGACGTCGGGCCGGACGGCGTACCGGGCGTGTTCGACGACGACGACGCGCCGCCGTTCGTGGCGACGTCGTCGCCGCCGCAGGCGGACAGCGCGAGCGCGACTGCCATGACCATCCATGTAATGGGTTTCATCCGAATCCTCTTCTTTTCGTGTGCCGGCGCACTCTCGTCTGCCGTTCGCCGCACGATGCGTCGCATCGATCGGCCTATTGATAAGCAATACTATTGAACAGGCATGGAAACCGGCGTCCGCTCGCCTTCAATCACGATCGACTCCGTCGTGCGGATCGATGCGGACGCCGCTTCCGGCAGCCCCCCGTCGGGCAGCGACGACGACAAGTCGTCTATCGTCGGATGTCCGTCACTGCCGGCTGCATCTTAATTCAGACGATCCGGATTCAAGGTGGCGTTGCGTCTACACTGAGTGGACTTCCATTTCGCCGGCCCCGCATTCGATGCGGCGATCGGCCGGCCTGCGCGCACGCACGGGCAAAGCGACCGGTGCGGTACGATACGCGCCGGGGCGAAACGCCTCACCTGAGAGACCCGGCCGCTGCGGCCCCCTACCCGGCACAAGAAAAAAATGCCCAACACCCCATTGCTGCACCGACACCTGTTCGCCGCGCTGGCGGTCGGCCTGTTCTGGATTCCGGCGGCCCATGCCAGCGGCGACGACGGCTGCTATGCGCCGACCACGCTCCGGCAGACCACCTACTCCTGCGCCAACGTGCCGATGCTGAGCCCGGCCAACGACACGCGCATCAACGCGATGCTGATGATGGTCGACAGCGCCAAGGTCGCGCAGGCGTTTCCGGATCCGAAGACCATCCCGGCGAAAGACCGGGTCCACCAGATCATCGTGCCGTTCCAGATGGACTTCTCCGGATGGATCGATATCGGGCAGAAGGAGCCCGACAAGGCCGGCAGCGCAACGGATGCCGAAGCGCCGTCGAACCAGTACGCCGACGGCGAAGGCAGCATTTGCCGCAGCATGGCCTCGGGCGCCGAAGCGTTCAACGACGCACTGGGCGGTGCCGGTCTCCCCGCCGACGAAGCCTCGCGACTGCGCGCGTCGCGCGCCGACATCGCGCAGAAGACCTGTGCCGCCGGCGGCGCGAGCGCCGCGTGGACCAAACCGCCGGCCAGGTCGCCGCTCGGCCAGCAGTTCGCCGCGTACCTCGACGGCACGAACGCGTTTTACCGCGCCGACTTCCTCACCGCGACCCGGGCCTTCGCGAGCGCGTCGCACAGCGCGAACCCGTGGCTGAAGGAAACCGGGCTCTACATGGCCGGGCGCGCGCAGCTGAACGCCGCGCAGGCCAACGCGTTCGACCACGACAGCCCGGCGCCGACGCGCGGCCGCGTGACGAAGGTGTCGCTCGACGCCGCGAATACGGTGTTTCGCACTTACCTGAAGGTGTACCCGCAGGGGCGCTATGCGACCTCCGCAAACGGGCTGCTGCGGCGGGTCGCGTGGCTTGGCGGCAACGTCACGCAGCAGGCCGACCTGTACGGCCACGCGCTCGCGCGCTGGTCGCCGGCGACGTCGAACGTGCCGCTGATCCAGCTGGCAAACGAACTCGACAGCAAGCTGCTGTTCGGGGCGGAATTCGACGCGAGCCAGATCCAGTCGCCGACCGTGCTCGCGACCGTCGACCTGCTGCGCATGCGCACGTCGGACAGCAGCGATGCGAGCCGCAAGCCGCTGACGCTGGACGACCTGCAGGCGCAGAAGCCGCGCTTCGCGAACGCGCCCGCGCTCTACGACTACCTGCTCGCGACGTGGTACGTCCAGATCGGTCACAAGCCCGACGCCGCGCTCGCATTGCTGCCGCAGACGCCCGCGGAGCCGCTCGACTACTTCGGCCTGAGCCAGCAGGCGCTGCGCGGGTTCGCGCTGGAGGATAGCGGCCAGTCCGACAAGGCGCGCCAGCTGTGGCGCGACCTGATCCCGCACGCGACCTTCCGGTTCCAGCGCGAGGCGCTGGAACTCGCGCTCGCGATCAACCTGGAGCAGGCCGGGCTCGTCAACGACGCGTTCGCGGACGATTCGCCGGTGCAGAACGCCGCGATCCGCGCCGTGCTGCTGCAACGCTCGGCCAACGCGGACCTGCTGCGCGCACAGGCGCAAAACCAGGCGACCGGCGGCGCGCTGCGCGACACCGCGCTGACCACGCTGCTGTACAAGGAGCTCACGCGCTCGCATTACGCCGAGTTCATCGCCGATGCCGCGCTGGTGTCCGGCAAGCCGGCCGATCCGCTGAAGCCGTTCATCGCAGCCGGCGCCAGGAACGAAGACGGTTATACGTGCCCGTCCGCGCACGACATCGCCACGGCGCTCCAGCAGAATCCCGCCGATGCGAAAGGGCTGAACTGCCTCGCCGATTTCGTGCGCCTGCACCCGCCCGCGCCCGGCCTCGAAAGCGATCCGGTGCCGATGTGGATCCGCAACGCAGCGACGACGGCCGCCGCGCGCATCCCGCCGACGCTCGGCGCCGGCCCGTCGCAGTTCGACGGCAAACCGTACGAGCGGATGTCGAGCTACGTGACGGTGATGGCCGATGCGCAGGCGAACCCGAACGACCGCGCCTACGCGTACTACCGCGCGATCAAGTGCTATGCGCCGGGCGGCTCCAACGAATGCGGCGGCAAGGACGTGCCGAAGAGCGTGCGCAAGCGCTGGTTCGATACGCTGAAGGCGAGCTACGCGGGCAGCCCGTGGGCGCAGAAGCTTCGCTACTACTGGTAAGCGCCGCATGAAGCGCATCGCGCGCCTGGCGTGCATCGCGCTGCTGCTGGCCGGACGCATCGCGCTGGCCGGCACCGTCGACGCCGCGCGCTACGACGCGTTCTGGCTGTGGGCAGGCGTGAAGCCGCAGGCGGTCGTGCACGGCGCGCGCACCGTCTACGTGCTGCAAGGGCAGATCGAGGCGTCGCCGCGAGACGAGTCGCAGGTCCGCGTGATCGCGCAGGGCGTGGCGCTGCCGCCCGCGCCGCAGGCGCGCGTGTGGCTCGTCTATCGCGCGCATACGCTGCGCTGGACGCCGCGCGTCACGCAGATCATGCTCGCGCAGCTCACGCGCTGGCGCGCGTCGGGCCGCATGATCACCGGCATCCAGATCGACTTCGATGCGGGCACGCGCCACCTGCAGGATTACCTCGCATTCCTGCGGTCGCTGCGTGACACGCTGCCCGCCGATTGCCGGCTGAGCATCACCGGGCTGCTCGACTGGAGCAGCCGCATCGATACCGACCAGGTCAACCAGCTCAGGGGCATCGTCGACGAAGTGGTCGTGCAGACCTACCAGGGCCGCCGCACGATCCCCGACTATGCGGACTACCTGCCGCGCGTCGCGCGGCTGCAGTTGCCGTTTCGCATCGGCATCATCCAGGGCGGCGAATGGGACGCGCCGCCGTACCTCGCGACGAATCCGTGGTTCCGCGGCTACGTCGTGTTCCTGCGCAACGGCTGATATGACTCGCGCGGTCAATCGGGGCCGCTTACGCGGCGCCCGCGATCGTACTGCCGAGCCCGGCGAGCGCAATCACGAGCAGCGCGGCCGCCGACGACGCCGTGATCCAGCGCTGCTTGCGATGAATCAGCGGATGGTTGATCGCGGCCATGTAGCTGGTCAGGATCGTGAGATCGACCGCGATCCACAGTGCGGCCAGGATGGCCAGGCTCACGCGCGAATCCGGCGTGATGCCGACGAACTGCGGAAAGAACGCGACGAAGAACAGCAGGTCCTTCGGATTCGCGATGCCGACGAGAAAGCCGCGCACGACGCCCGGTAGGCCTCGCGCCTGCGACGCCGGTTCGCGTTGCGCGGTGTCGTTGCCGTTACGCGCGCGGCCGACGCGCCATTCGCCGAGCAGCGTCCGGACGGCCAGCACCGCGATGAACACGCAACCCGCCACGTGCAACCCGGTCAACAGACGCTCGCTGACGAGCACGACGCCGAACACCATCAGCATCGCCCCCGCGATCATCACGAGGCTCGCGGCATTCGCGCCCACCGCGGTCAGCATCCCCTGGCGGAAGCCGCGCCGCGCGACGGTGCCGACCACGAGCATGACGACCGGGCCGGGCGTCGCGATGAGCAGCACGATCGCGGCGAGATAGGCGAACAGCATCGGGTAATGAAGTGTCATGACAAAAAGTTGTGGGGTGAATGGACGCGCGTGCCCGCCACGGTGGCATCATCGTGCTTCAGCACATCGGATTGCGCGGTTTTTTTGAAGTATTACGTACCCGGCCCGCTGTTGAAAAACGGAAAATCCTGCCGGATGACATGAGTTTTATTCCTGTTCAAAACCCATGAAGGCCAAACCGCTCCCGCCTGTCTACGCGCTGCGCGCGTTCGAAAGCGCCGCGCGCACCGGCTCGTTTACGCTGGCCGCCGAGGAACTGAGCCTCACGCAAAGCGCGGTGAGCAAGCACGTGAGGACGCTCGAGGCGTACTTCGGCCGGAAACTGTTCGTCCGGCACGGCCCCAGAATGACCGTGACGGCGGAAGCGCACCTCTTCGCGACGGGCCTGCGGCGCGGCTTCCGGCAGATCGAGGAAGCGTGCGTGCTGTTCCAGTCGCAACGCGACGTGCTGCGGCTCAAGGCGCCGTCCACGCTCACGATGCGCTGGCTGCTCGACGCACTGGCCGCGTTTCGCGCCACGCGGCCCGCGTTCGAGGTGCAGATCGCGAGCGTGTGGATGGACGTCGATACCGTCGATTTCTTCAGCGAATCCTACGATTGCGCGATCCTGCTCGGCGCAGGCAGGTTCGGCGAGGCCACGCAGTGCGTGAAGCTGTTCGACGAATGGCTGATTCCGGTGTGCTCGCGGGCGACCGCGACGGTCGCGCGCACGAATCCGGCGGCGTGCGAGCTGATCCACCCGTCGCCCGACCGGCGCGACTGGCGCCGCTGGCTCAAGGGCAGCGGCCATGATCTCGAGATGGACATCACGCGCGGGCAGGTGTTCGACATGCTCGAACAGGGGATCGCGGCGGCGATTGCCGGCCACGGCATTTCGATCGGCGATCTCGCGCTCTGTGCGACGGCCATCGACGAGAAGCAGCTCGTGCTGCCGTTCAAGACCGCCGTCAATACGGGGGACGCGTACTACCTCGTCTGGCCGGACGACTCCGCCAAGGCCGCGCAGGTGCGCGAGCTGCTCGCGTTTCTGGAAAGCCGGCTGCCGCGCCTGACGTTTCCGGGCGTCCGCTTCAATGGCCCGGGCTAGGGCATGCAATCCGGCCGCGTGGCCGGCAGCGCGACGGGCGCGACCGCGCGCCGCCGGCCCGCAAATGGCGGCGCAGCCCGCCGAAGCGGGCCTGCGCCAACACTGTTACGCCTGCACGAAAGCCAGCAGGTCGGCGTTGAGCACGTCCGCGTTGACCGTCAGCATCCCGTGCGAGTAGCCCGGGTAGGTCTTCAGCGTGCCGTTCTTCAGCAGCTTGATCGACTTCAGCGCGGCATCCGCGATCGGCACGATCTGGTCGTCTTCGCCATGCAGCACGAGCGTCGGGACGGAGATCGACTTCAGGTCCTCGGTCTGGTCCGTTTCCGAAAACGCCTTGATGCCTTCGTAATGCGCCTTCGCGCTGCCTTCCATCCCCTGCCGCCACCAGTTGCGGATCACGCCCTGATGCACGGTTGCACCTTCGCGGTTGAACCCGTAGAACGGGCCGCTCGGCACATCGAGAAAGAACTGCGCGCGATTGTCGGCGAGCGCTTTGCGGAAGCCGTCGAACACCTCGATCGGCAAGCCTTCGGGGTTCGATTCGGTTTTCAGCATCAGCGGCGGCACCGCGCTGACCAGCACCGCCTTCGCGACGCGGCCGGCCGGCTCGCCGTGCTTCGCGACGTAGCGCGCCACTTCGCCGCCGCCGGTCGAGTGGCCGATGTGCACCGCATTGCGCAGGTCGAGCGCCTCGACGACCGCGAAAGCGTCCGCCGCGTAATGATCCATGTCGTGGCCGTCCGACACCTGCGCCGACCGGCCGTGGCCGCGCCGGTCGTGCGCCACCACGCGATAGCCCTTCTGGACGAAGAAGAGCATCTGCGCGTCCCAGTCGTCCGAGGACAACGGCCAGCCATGATGGAAGACGATGGGCTGTGCGTCCTTCGGGCCCCAGTCCTTGTAGAAAATCTCGACGTGATCCTTCGTTGTGACGGTTGGCATCGCGATGGACTCCTGTAAGGTGGTTGAACTCGGCGCTGTGGCCGGCAGCCATTATCGGACAGGTTTGTTAAACGAGGATGCCAAGTTGCGAATGACCGTCGACGAATTCGACAACGTGGACGAACCGGCTACGGGCGAACGATCGCGCAGCGCCGCCCTTCAACCGTCTGTCGACACCGTCACGGCCTCCCACGCGCGGATTTCCGCGTCCAGCGCCGCCAATTTTCCACGTACCAGCCGCAGCGCGTCGCTGCCGAGCAGCAGGTGCGCGGGCGGATGGTCCGACGCGATCGCCGCAAGCATCGCCCGCGCGGCCTTCGCGGGATCGCCCAGCTGCTTGCCGCTCTTCTCTTCGCGCGCCTCGCGGATCGGATCGAACAGCGCGTCGTAATCCGCGATCGAGCGCGGCGTGCGCGCCATCGAGCGGCCGGCCCAGTCGGTGCGGAACGACCCCGGCGCCACGGCCGTCACCGCGATGCCGAACGGCGCCAGTTCCTTGCCGACGGTTTCGGTCACGCCTTCCAGCGCGAACTTGCTGCCGCAGTAGTACGCGATGCCGGGCATCGTGATGTGACCGCCCATCGA
Source organism: Burkholderia sp. Se-20373 (assembly GCF_017104705.1). Lineage (NCBI taxonomy): Bacteria > Pseudomonadati > Pseudomonadota > Betaproteobacteria > Burkholderiales > Burkholderiaceae > Burkholderia > Burkholderia sp. Se-20373. The sequence continues at coordinate 25,186 of NZ_JAAGPH010000088.1, forward strand.
CGTGATGTTCAGGATGTGGCCACGCCGCCGTTCGCGCATGTAAGGCATGACCGCCTTCATCATCGCGACCGCGCCGAACACGTTCACGTCGAACTGCCGGCGCATCTCCGCGAGCGGCGCCTCTTCCATGATCCCTTCGTGCCCGTAGCCGGCGTTGTTCACCAGGACGTCGACGGGCCCGACGTTCGCCTCGATTTCCGCCACGACGCCGTCGATGCGGTCGAAGTCGGTCACGTCGAGCACCCGCGCGAACGCCTGCGCGGACAGTGCGTCGAAATCCTGCGCCGCCTGCGCGCCTCGCACGGTGCCGACCACCGTGTAACCCGCCGCGAGGGCCTCCTGCGCGAGCGCGCGGCCAAAGCCGCTGCTGACGCCAGTGATGAGCATGAGCTTGCCGGATGTCATGTGAGTTTCTCCCGAATGTCGATTGGAGCATGCATACTAGTCTGACGAACCACGTCGAATAAGCCCGATTCCGCTGATTTTCTTGCACAAAACTATGAGCGCCGATCCCGTCCCCGCCCGATCCCCGTCGCTGCCGCCGCGCGACCGGAAGCGCCTGATGGCGCTGCTGCGCACGCTGGCGCCCGACGAAGGCTACAACCTGACGGCGCTGCCGAGCGTGCGCATCCTGCGCTCGAACCGCGCGCTGTCGCGCACGCCGGTGCTGTACGACCCGGGCATCGTGATCGTTTGCCAGGGCTGCAAGCGCGGCTACTTCGGCGGCGAGCGCTATCTGTACGACGAACATCACTACCTGGCGGTGTCCGTGCCCGTGCCGTTCAGCATGGAAACCGACGCCACGCCCGAGCGCCCGCTGCTCGCGCTGTATCTGCACCTCGATTTCACGATGGCCGCCGAACTCGCGGCGCAGATCGACCGCGAAGGGACGGCGGAGCCCGTGCAGGCGCCCAGGAGCATGATGTCGACGCCGATGGATGCGACGATGCACGCGTCGGTGCTGCGTTTCGTCGAGGCGATGCACCGGCCGCTCGACGCCGCGGTGCTCGGCCCGGCACTGCTGCGCGAGCTGTATTTCCGCGTGCTCACCGGCGCGCAGGGCAGCGCGATGCGCAGCGCGCTGGCGATGCGCGGGCAGTTCGGCCGGATCGGCCGGTCACTGCGCGTGATCCATGCCGATTACGCGCAGCCGCTCGACGTGCCGCAACTGGCCAACGCAGCCGGCATGAGCGTGCCGAGCTTTCACAGCCACTTCAAGGCGATCACGCAGGTGTCGCCGATGCAGTACCTGAAATCGACGCGGCTGCATCAGGCGCGCTTGCTGATGGTGCGCGAGGACCTGACGGCGGAGGCGGTCGGCTATGCGAGCCCGTCGCAGTTCAGCCGCGAATTCAAGCGCCTGTTCGGCCTGACGCCGGCGAAGGAAACGCAGCGCATGCGCGACAGCTTCGCGATTCCGGAAGCCTTCGAGGATGCGCCATTCGTGTCGTCGCATTGACGTGCGTCGGCGTGCGACCGTCACGCATGCCGTCAACGCATGGCATCGCGCACCAGAGCGGCGAGCGATCGCAGGATGAGCGCCGTCACGCCCCAGATGTCCTGCGTCTGCTCCGCCCAGTACCACGCGCCTACGCGCTCGCCGTCCGTGTATTGCCGCAGCAGATCCGGATTCAATAGCACAGCGAACGGAAACTCGAAGATATCCGCGACTTCCGCGGGCGCCGCCTCCCAGATCGCCGTTTCCGGCACGATGCCGACCACGGGAAAGATCGCGTGATTGCGCTTTCTGGTTTTGTGGATCGGCAAGCTGCCGGCCACGCGGACCGCATCAGGCGCAAGGCGGATTTCCTCGAACGCCTCGCGCAAAGCGGTCGTACCGATATCGCGGTCGGACTCGGCTGGGCGCCCGCCCGGAAAACTCACATGCGACGAGTATTCGCTGAGGTCCGACGCGCGCAGGGTCAGCAGGATCGTCGGCTCGCGCCGCGCGACGATCGCGACCAGCACCGCCGAGAATTTCCACTGGCCATCGTTGTCCGCGAGGGTTTGCATTGCGGTCGGCCAATCGGTGTCGGCAGGGATGCCGTGGCCTTCGACGCCACGGACGATCGCGTCCAGGAGCGTTTGGGGCGAGCCGGCATTCGCTTGCCCGCCGCCGGTATCCGGAGCGCTTCCGTCAGATCCCATGTCTTTCCCCTGCACGCTCGAACCCGCACGTTGCGGATAGTCGAATGATCGAACCGAATCTCCATCGGCAAACCGGAGAAACCCGATCATGCATGAAAAACGGACAGCCCGGATGCCGCCCTTTCATCGCATCTTGCGGGCACAATGACGCACCGCATCGCGACGCGATGTCGCCGCCGCTCTGCCGCAAGCCGGCGACAAACGCGCCCCTCGGTCCGTCGACTGCCGAACCCACACGAGATTCCAATGCCTTCCTACGCCTTCCGCCTGCTGAACGTATTCGCCGAATCGACTTTCGGCGGCAACCCGCTTTGCGTATTCGACGATGCGCGCGGCATGGACGACGCGACCATGCGGGCGCTCGCGGTGCAGTTCAACCTGTCCGAAACGACCTTCGTGCTGCCGTCGGAGCGCGCCCATGCGCGGGTTCGCATTTTCACGCCGGGCCATGAGATGGCCTTTGCGGGCCATCCGACGCTCGGCACCGCGCATGTCGTGCGCGACCTGCTGGGTGCGGGCCACGCGCTCGCGCTCGAATTCAAGGCGGGCGTGGTCAACGTGAGCGCGCATGACGACGTGTGGACGTTCACCGCGCCGCACGCAGGCATGCCGAAGACGGCGCCGTGCGAATTATCCGACGCCCGGACGGCGACCTTGCTGGGGCTCACCGAAGACGATCTGCTCGCGCCGCCGATCTGGGTCGACACCGGCGCCGACCAGTTGCTGGTCGCGCTCAAGGATCCCGCCGCCGTGCGCCGCGCGCAGCCCGACAGCGCCTGCCTCGAGATCTGGCCGACCAGCAGCCTCGGCCGCAAGACCGCCTACGTCTTCGCGTTCGATGCCGAGCGTCCGGGGACGGTGGTATCGCGCTACTTCTTCGTGAAGCAAGGCAGCGTCTCGGAAGACCCGGGCACCGGGTCGGCCTGCGCAAACCTGGGCGGGTGGCTGCTGGCGATGAAGCGCGACCTGCCGGCCGCGTTTCAGGTCGAACAGGGGGACGCTGTCGGCCGGCCTTGCCGGTTGCGGTTGTCGGTCAGTGCGAGCGGCGAGATCGGCGTGGGTGGCCGCGTGATCGAACTGGGGCGCGGCGTGGTCAACCTGTAGCGGAGACGATCCGGGCCGCGCCCCGGCTCATCGCGCCCCCACCCGCCACACCGTCACTTCGTGCAGCGTCTCGCCGGGCTTGAGCACCGTCGTCGGGAATGCCGGATGATTCGGCGAATCGGGAAAATGCTCGGCCTCCAGCGCGAACGCATCGGTTTGCCGATAGACCGTCCCGCCCTTGCCCGCGACGCTGCCGTTCAATCCGTTGGCCGTATAGAACTGCAGCCCCGGCTGCGTCGTGTACAACTCGAGAAAACGCCCCGACGCCGGGTCATAGGCGCGCGCGGCAAACGCCGGCGCCGGCTGGCCGCCCTGGTCGAGCACCCAGTTCTGGTCGTACCCATGCGCCATGACGAGCTGCGGATAGGCGTCGCGCAAATGCGCACCGATCGGCGTCAGCTGGCGCAGATCCATCGGCGTACCCACGAGGCTTGCCAGTTGCCCGGTCGGAATCGACGTATCGTCGGTCGGCGTGAAGCGCGAGGCGGCGATCTCGATCAGTTGCCGCTCGACGCTGCCGCCGGCCTCCCCGGCCAGATTGAAATAGCTGTGATTGGTCAGGTTGACGACCGTGTCCTTGTCGGTCGTCGCGCGATAGTCGATCCGGATCTGGTTGTCATGCGTCAGCGTGTAGGTCACGTCCGTCGTCAACGTGCCGGGAAAGCCGTTCTCGCCGTCGGGGCTCACGTAGCGCAGCGTGACGCTCGAACCGCTCGCGGCGCTGTGCGTGCCGGTGACCGTCCATACCTTCGCGTCGAAACTGCCGGGGCCGCCATGCAGCGTGTTCGGCCCGTCGTTGACCGGCAGCGCCCACGTCCGGCCATCGAGCGGGAACCGCCCGCCGGCAATGCGGTTCGCATACCGGCCGATCAGTGCGCCGAAATGGATGTTGCCGTTGTGCGCTTCGTAGTCGTGCAGCGAATCGAAGCCGAGCACGATGTCGGCAACGTGGCCGGCACGGTCCGGCACGTCGAGCGAGGTCACGATAGCGCCGTACGTGATGACTTTCAGCGTCACGCCGCGCGGGTTCGCCAGCGTGTACTGGCTCACCGGCCGCCCGGCCGCGGTCGTTCCGTCATCCGCGCGGCTGATCGAGACGTCGGGTGCCGCCGAGGCGAAGTCTGCGTACAGCGCGAGCGCCCCGACCGCCCAGATCGCGAGCAGCGGGCAGCGCGGCCGGATTCGTTTCATGGCAACCTCCGATACGGTGCAATCCGTGCGCGTGCGCAAGCGGCATGCCTGCTCGCGGCCACGTTTGCTATGCTGCGCGCATCGCCTGCCCGAGCCGATCGCCGCCATGAACGCCCTCGATCCCGATATCGCGCGCACGCTGCGCGCCGCCTGCGACGCCTGCTTCGGCACGGCGGTCGTATGGCCGCTCGTCGAACGTGCGTACGGCGAGCCGCAGCGCTTCTACCACACGCTCGCCCATCTGGCGGAACTGTTCGCGCACCTCGCGCCGTATCGTGCGGACCCGCTGTGGCCGGCCATCGAGCTCGCCGTGTGGGCGCACGATATCGTCTACGCGACGACCCTGCCGGCGTATGCGGACAACGAAGCGCTCAGCGCGCAATGGCTCGCGCAGGTCACGCACGCGCGTTGCGACGCAGCCTGGTTGCATGCACATGCATCGCACGTGTCCGTTGCCCGCGACCTGGTGCTGGCGACGAAGTCGCACCGGTTGCCTGACAGGTTCGCCGTCGATCCGCAATTGCAGCGCGCCGCGCAAATTTTTCTCGACGCCGATCTCGCGATCCTCGCGGCCGCACCCGACCGGCTCCGTGAATACGACCGCGCGATCGCGCGGGAGTGGGCGCAGGATCCCGATGCGCCGTCGGCAGCCTTCCGCGCCGGCCGCAGGCAGGCGCTCGAGCATCTGCGCGCGCAGGCCCCGTTGTTTCGATCGGCGGAATTCGCGCCGCTCGAGCCGCACGCGCAACGCAATCTCGACATGCTGATCGGCGTCTACGCATAAGCACCCTGCGCACGCCGTTTCAGCCGCGCGCTCAGCGCCTGCTGCGAATTCGAATGGGCGCTGCGCCTGGCAGGTTCGATTTCCCGGGGCAACAGCCCATCCGCGGTTACGGAAACCTGCATCGCTGCTGTCGCGCGACATCCGATCATTCCGCGGCGCTCAGGTATGGTCCGCGCGCCAGCGGCGCGGGCTGACGCCGGTCAGGCGCGTGAAGGTCCGCGAGAAGTGGCTCTGATCGGCAAAACCGCACGCGTCGGCAATCATGCTCAACGGCAGGCTCGGATTGCGCATCCACTCCTTCGCCCGTTCGACGCGCTGCACGATGAGCCAGCGATGCGGCGGCAGCCCGATCGTCTGATGAAACGCCTTCACGAAATAGCTGCGAGACAGCCCGCATGCGCTCGCCACGTCGGCCAGCGCGAGGTTGCCGTCGAGATGCTCGAGCAGCAATTCCTTCGCACGGCGCGCCTGCGACGGCGTGAGTTTCCCGTACGTCTTTTCCCGTCGCTCGGTGACGCCGCCATAACGGTGAGCGACGTGCGCCTGAAACGCGAGCCCGACGTGATCGATGAAGATCTGCGACGCCTCGCCCGGCCGCGCGAGCGCGGGCAGCAGCGACTGGCCGAGCGAATGGATGATCGGGTCGTGCGCGCTCAGATGAGGCGGCAGGTAAAGCCGCGGCCGCTGCCGGCCGCCGAGGTCGTCCACCGCTTCCTCGAGCAGCGGGCGCGGCATGTGGAAATGCATGCAGTCGAACGCGCCCTTCAGATCGGCCACCCAGTTGCGGTCGAGATCGTGAATCGTGACCGTGCCCGCGCCGTACGGGACGAACGGCGCGCGGCGGCCGTCGAGCCACAGATCCTGTTCGCCGAACGGGCGCAACTGCAGCACGATGAGATCCGAATTCTCCAGTTCATAAGGCGCGGTGAGCCCGCTGTTCCGCCGCAGCGTCTTCAGCCGGACGATGCCGACCTGCCCCTTCGGCAACGCTTGCGCGACGACGGTCTGCCTGACATCGGCCGGGATGAAATCGGAAGAAGCGTTGTCCGGCCGAGGGGCAGTCATGAGTGGAGAGACGAAGTGAACGACGACGCGCATCAGTCTAGCAAATCACCATGACGCGCGCTGCCCTTCGCGCGGCACGCGCTGGTATGATGCGCCAGCCTCCTTCCCCCGGAACTCGCGATGAAGCTGTCATTCGAAGCGCTCGAAGCACTGGATGCGATCGACCGTACCGGCACGTTCGCCGAAGCCGCGGAACTGCTGCATCGCGTGCCGTCCGCCCTGACCTACCTGGTACAAAAACTCGAGAGCGATCTCGGCGTCATGCTGTTCGACCGCAGCGGGCGACGCGCGAAGCTCACGCACGCGGGCCGCATCGTCGTCGAGGAAGGCCGGCGGCTCCTGCATGCGGCCGAACAGCTGGAGATGAAGGCGCAGCGCGCGCAGGAAGGCTGGGAAACCGAGGTCCGCATCTGTGTCGACGAGATCCTGCCGTTCGATGCGATGTGGCCGTTCGTGCACCGGTTCTATGCACTCGAGATGGACACGCGGCTGCGGCTGTCGACCGAAGTGCTCGGCGGTACCTGGGACGCGCTGATCTCGCGCCGCGCGGATCTCGTCGTCGGCGCCGCCGGCGCGCCGCCCGAACTGCCGAACATCATCGCGCGCCCGATCGGCGCGCTGAAACACGTGTTCGCCGTTGCGCCGACCCACCCGCTCGCCGCGCTTCCCGAGCCGCTGTCGATGGCAACGGTCGTCCAGTATCGCGGCGCGGTGATCAGCGACACGTCGCGCGAGTTGCCGCCGCAATCGGTTGCGATCGACGCGGGCCAGCCGACGCTCGCGGTGCCGACGCTCGCGGCCAAGCTCGATGCGCAATGCGAAGGGCTGGCGGTGGGCACGCTGCCGGAATGCATCGCCGCCCGTGCGATCGCCGACGGCAAGCTCGTCGCCCGCCGCGTGACCGGCATGCGCGACACCACGCATTGCTATCTCGCCTGGCGCAGCGACGAGGCCGGCCGCGCACTCCTGTGGTGGGTCGAGCAACTCGATCGCCCCGACCTCGTCGATCGCCTCTTGCCGCTCGCCTGATCGCGTTCGGCACCAGCGAAGGTCCCCCCGCGCGTCAGACGATCGAATCGTGCACGCGTTTCATTTCCTTCTCGAGCCACGCGATCAGGCTGAATGACGCGTGCGCCTTCTCGACCGGCGGGATCATCATCCTTTCCTCGGCCGCGATGTGCTCGGTCACCGATTCGCACATCAGCCTGCCGAGCTCCGGCTTCCTGCGGATCAGCGCCGACAGGTCGTCGCTGCGCAGTTGCAGGACGGTCATCGCGGTCACCGCATGCACGGTCGCATGCAGGCGCGTGCCGGCCAGCACGACCGATTGTCCGATCGCATCTCCAGGCGCCATGCGCCGCGCCTCGACGTCGCCCGCCGGGCCCGGCACGAATACGGCCGCGACGCCGGATTCGACGATCGTCAGCACGCGCGTATCCGAATTCGACGCGTAGATCACGTCGCCCTGACCGAACGAACGCGAGACCAGCGCGTCGGCCAGCGCGGCGAGATCGTCGCCGTCGACGCGCGCGAACAGGTCCACCGCACGCAACAGCAGCAACCGGCGCGATACGTCACGCCGATCGTGCCCGTCGTGCCCGTCCTGCGCCGCTGCCGGCACGGTGCTCGCGAGCGGCCGCCACGCGGTGCCTGCCGCAGCCAGATGCCGATGCGCGAGATCGTACAGCGCGTTGCGCACGGCCGTCGTCTTCTGCAGCGCGTCGACGTAGCCGAGGAGCTCGTAGCGGATCGCGTTGGTGCCGAACGCCTTCACGACGGCAACGGGCGCGGGGCGCGCGAGCACGTCGAGCGAACTGGCCGCCGCGCGCTCGAGCGCGCCGACCACGACCGCCGGCCGCACCGCGGGATCGACGTCGAGCGTGAGCGTCACGCCGTGCAGGCCGGACGGTTCGCTGAGGTTCACGATGGTGGCACGGGCCGCGGCGCTGTTCGGCACGACCACCAGGTTGCCGAGGCTGTCGATCAGCTTCGTCGCCCGCCAGTTGCTCTCGACGATCCGCCCTTCGATCTCGCCGATCGACACGGTGTCGTTCAGACGAAACGGCTGCGTGGTGTTCAGCACGAGCCCGGAGAATACGTCGTTCAGCGTGTTCTGCAGCGCGAGACCGAGGATCACCGCCACCGCGCCGGACGTCGCGACGACGCCGCTCAACGGCAGGCCGAGCACGTAGCCCAGCGCGGCGACCACGGCCGCGCCGAACACGACGCCTGCGGCGATGTCGTGAAAGAGCCGCTGGCTGCGCCACGCGGGCGGCAACAGCAGATGATCGAGCAGCAGGCTGAAGACGATCGCGCATTGCAGCCACCACGCGATGCAGATGGCCTGGAGCGCGACGCGATCGAGGCCGGCGGCCGACGCGGGAACGGCGAGCGGGCTCACGCCGTGCGCGAACAGCACGGCGGTCAGTGCGGCGAAGGCCGCGCAGCGCCACACCG
>NZ_JAAGPH010000089.1:0-33635 GCF_017104705.1 Burkholderia sp. Se-20373
CTGCTTCGTACGTCGAATCCTTGATGCACAAGCCGGCCTCGGCCGTGATCAGCGCTGCAATCTCTGCGGTGCGCGAACGCACGATATCGGCCGCACGGCGCAGGATCGCCGCGCGATCGTGGCGCGTCAGCGTCGGCCGGTAGGCACGTGCGGCCGCAAACGCGCGCCGCACGTCGTCCAGCGTCGCCTTCGGCACGGTGCCGACCAGCGCGCCGTCGTACGGGTTGCGCACTTCGATTACCGCGTCCCGATGAATCCGTTCCCCATCGATTCGCAGTGCTTCGCGACGAATCTCGCGGACGTCCGTCGATGCTGCAATGGCGTTCATGAGTGTGTCCCCTTACGGATGCGTGCGCATCACTGCAGATGGTTGAGCGCGATGTCGATGATGTCGAAGTTGCGCAGGCGCGCGCGGCCCGAGACGTCGCCGGCGACCGGCTTGCTGAAGATCAGCGGCACGATCTGCTCGGAGATCCCGCCGTGCGAACGCAGCGGCACGTCGAGGCCCGACAGGTCGTGCTTGATGCGGCGCGTGCCGAGCACGACGTCCTGCTTAGAGATCACGATCAGGTCGCCCATCCGCGCCGGCGGCAGCTCGAAGCGCGCGCAGCCCTCGGCGCCCGTCAGCACGACCTCGATGCCGTCGACTGCGGCGAGCCGTGCGCGCAGCGCTTCGGCGTCGGCCGTCGCCGGCACGTAGACGGTCGCGAACGAGCCGAGCGCGCCGTGGTGCACGACGTACGGATCGGTGATCGGCAGGATCACCCGCGCCGCATCCTCGCCGAGCCACTCGTCGAACAGCTCCTGCAGGTAGATCACGTTCGGCTCGCCGGTTTCATCGTCGTGCTTCGCGTTCATTCCGTGGTCGGCCGTGATCGCGACGATCGCACCGAGCGCGTCGAGGCGCTGCAGGTAGGTGTCCATCATCGCGTAGAACGCGTTCGCGCCTTCCGTGCCGGGCGCGCACTTGTGCTGCACGTAGTCGGTGGTCGACAGGTACATCAGGTCGATCGGGCGCGTCTCGAGCAGGCGCACGCCGGCCGCGAACACGAATTCCGACAGGTCCGCGCTGTACACGCTCGGCACCGGCTTGCCGACCAGCTCGAGCACGTTGTCGATGCCGTTTTCCTCGATGCTCGCCTCGTCGGCCTTTTCCGACGAGAAGCAGATGCCCTTCAGCCCCTTGCCGAGCAGGCGGCGCAGCTTGTCCTTCGCGGTGACGACCGCGACTTTCGCACCCTGCTCCGCGAAGGTCGCGAGCACCGTCGGTGCGACCAGGTACTTCGGATCGTTCATCAGCACTTCGGCGCCGGTGTCGCGATCGTAGAAGTAGTTGCCGCTGATCCCATGCACCGCCGGCGGCACGCCAGTCACGATCGACAGGTTGTTCGGGTTCGTGAAGCTCGGCACCACGCACTCGCCCTTGAGCGCCGTGCCCGGCTTCAGCAGCGTGCGCAGGAACGGCGCCACGCCGGCCTCGGCCGCTTCCTCCAGATATTCGTACGCGCAGCCATCGACGCACACGACCACCACGGGCCGGCTCATCCAGTTGTAGCGGCGGCCGTTCACTTCCACGGATACAGGCGTTTCATTCATGACGTTCATTCCTTTCAGGTCGAAGGGGTGAGCCGTCGGCGCCCGCGTCGCGCCGAAGGGAGGTGTTTTCCATGCTTGACATTAAAATGGATGATTTGTAGATTGTCAACAACATGCAGAGAACAGAAGGCAAAACAACGGTGCAGCAAGAGGGCTGGTCTCCACACATCCGCCGCGTGCCGCGGCGCCACAGTCAAGGGGTCTGAAGATGAACGAAGTGCCGGTAAACAAGCGTTTGAACGCATGGGTGGCGGGCGCGGCCCGCTTCGCGCTGGCCGCGGCGGTCGCGCTCGGCGCGGTGCAGGCGGCGCACGCGAAGACGTCGCTGCTCGTCTATACCGCGCTGGAAGACGAGGCGATGAAGCCCTACAAGGACGCGTTCGAGAAAGCGAACCCCGATATCGAGATCCGCTGGGTGCGCGACTCGACCGGCTCGGTCACCGCGAAGCTGCTCGCCGAGAAGAACAACCCGCGCGCGGACGTCGTGCTCGGGCTCGCCGCGTCGAGCCTCACGCTGCTCGACCTGCAGGGGATGCTGCTGCCCTACACGCCGAAGGACTTCGACCAGCTCACGCGCAAGTACAGCGACGCGAACACGCCGCCGCACTGGGTCGGCATGGACGTGTGGGGCGCGACGATCTGCTACAACCGCGTCGCCGCGCAGGCGAAGGGCATCCCGAAGCCGACCTCGTGGGAAGACCTGACGAAGCCCGTCTATAAAGGCGCGATCGTGATGCCGAGCCCGGTTTCGTCCGGCACCGGCTACCTCGACGTGACCGCGTGGCTGCAGACCTTCGGCGACGACAAAGGCTGGAAATTCATGGATGCGCTCGACAAGAACGTCGCGCAATACGTGCACTCGGGCTCGAAGCCATGCACGCTCGCCGGCACCGGCGAATTCCCGATCGGCATCTCGTTCGAGTTCCGCGGCCACGAACTGCAGTCGCAGGGCGCGCCGATCGATCTCGTGTTCCCGAAGGAAGGGCTCGGCTGGGACATGGAAGGCACCGCGATCATGAAGACGACGAAGCAGCCCGACGCCGCGAAGAAGCTCGCCGACTTCATGGCGAGCAAGGAGGCGAACCAGATCACCGCGCGCTGGTGGGCGATCGTCGCGTACCCGGGGGTCGCACGGAAGCTGGCCGGCATCCCCGACAACTACTCGGACCTGCTCGTGAAGAACGACTTCGTGTGGTCGGCGAAGAATCGCCAGTCGATTCTCGATACATGGCAGAAGCGCTACGGCGCGAAAGCGCAGCAGTAACGTCGCGACCCGCCGCGGGGCCGCGTCGCGCGCCGCCCCGCGCCACCCTTTCCGTCGTCGAATCCGGCCCCCGGGCCGCCCCAGCATGGAGGCGCGCATGGCACCTTATCTGAGCGTAGAACGCATCGAGAAGCGGTACAACGACACGCAGGTTCTGACCGACATCAACCTGAGCGTGATGAAGGGCGAAATGATCTGTTTCCTGGGGCCGTCCGGCTGCGGGAAGACCACGCTGCTGCGGATCATCGCGGGGCTCGAGACGCAGAACGCCGGCCACATCATGCAGGACGGCCGCGACATCTCGCGGCTGCCGCCGCAACTGCGCGACTACGGGATCGTGTTCCAGTCGTACGCGCTGTTCCCCAACCTCACCGTGTACGACAACGTCGCGTACGGGCTCGTGAACCGCAAGATGAAGCGCGACGCGATCCACGAGCGCGTGCACACGCTGCTCGCGCTGGTCGGCCTGCCCGACAGCCATCGCAAGCATCCGGGCCAGTTGTCCGGCGGACAGCAGCAGCGCATCGCGCTGGCACGCGCGCTCGCGACCTCCCCCGGCCTGCTGCTGCTCGACGAACCGCTGTCGGCGCTCGACGCGCGGGTGCGCGTGCGGCTGCGCCAGGAAATCCGCGCGCTGCAGCAGCGGCTCGGCGTGACGACGATCATGGTCACGCACGACCAGGAAGAAGCGCTGTCGATGGCCGACCGCATCGTCGTGATGAACCACGGCGTGATCGAGCAGATCGGCACGCCGCTCGAAATCTACCGGCAGCCCGCGTCGCCGTTCGTCGCGGACTTCATCGGCCGCGTCAACACGATTCCCGCCGAAGTCGCGCAGGACGGCTCGCTGCGCGCGGGCGCGGTCGGCCTCGACTGCCGCCACGGTGCGGCCCGCCCCGTGCAGGGCGCGGCGGTGTCGGTCTACGTGCGGCCCGAGGACCTGCGCATCCGCGTGCCGGGCGAGACGGCCGACAACGTGCTGGCCGGCCGCGTCGAGAAGCTCGAATTCCTCGGCGCGTTCTGCCGCGTGAGCTTCCGGATCGACGGGCTCGAGGGCCAGGAGATCGTCGCCGACCTGTCGTATCACGACGTCGATCGCACCGGCGTGCAGGCCGGCGCGCGCATCGACCTCGCGCTCGATCGCGAGCATGTCCGCGTGTTTCCGAGCGCGAAGGAGCGACTGCAATGAGCACCGTCCTGACCGAGCGCCGTCGCGGCGCCCCCGCCCCCGCCGACGTGCGGCAGATCACGCACTGGCACGACCGCATCGCGCAGCTCGCGCTCGTCGCGATGGCCGCGCTGATGTCGATGTTCCTGCTGCTGCCGCTCGCGCTCGTCATGCAGAAATGCTTCGTCGACGCGGACGGGCGCTTCGTCGGCGCGCACAACTTCGTCGAGTATCTCGAGGACAGCGGCGTGCTGCGCTCGATGCTGCATTCGCTGACGGTCGGCGCGCTCGTCACGTCGATCGTCGTGCCGATGGCGTTCACGTTCGCGTATGCGCTGACCCGCTCGTGCATGCCGTTCAAGAACGTCGCGCGTACCGTCGCGCTGTTGCCGCTGCTCGCGCCGACGCTGTTGTCCGCGGTGTCGTTCATCTACTGGTTCGGCAACGCGGGGCTGCTGAAGCCGCTGCTGCACGGCCATTCGATCTACGGGCTGCCCGGCATCGTGCTGAGCATGGTGTACGCGTCGTTCCCGCACGTGCTGATGATCCTCGTCACCGCGCTGTCGCTGGCCGACGGCCGGCTCTACGAGGCCGCCGACGCGATGGGCACGAGTCGCATCCGCAAGTTCTTCACGATCACGCTGCCGGGCGCGAAGTACGGCTTGATCAGCGCGACGATGGTGGCGTTCACGATGTGCATCAACGACTTCGGCGTGCCGGTGGTGATCGGCGGTTCGTATAACGTACTGTCGACCGACATCTACAAGCTGATCATTGGCCTGCAGGATTTCAACCGCAGCGCGGTCGTGAGCCTGATGCTGCTGTGCCCGGCGCTGGTCGCGTTCGGCGTCGACTTCTTCATCCGCCGCCGCCAGCAGTCGCAGCTCGGCGCGCGTTCGACGCCGTACCAGCCGAAGCCGTCGCGCGGCTTCGACGCCGCGATGCTCGCGTACTGCGGCATCGTGTGCGCGTTCTTCATCGCGGTGGTCGGCATCTCGGTGTTCGCGTCGTTCGTGAAGTTCTGGCCGTACCAGATGAGCGTCGGGCTGCAGCACTACAAGATGGGGCTGATCGGCGCCGGCATCTTCGACGCGTACAAGAACAGCCTGCGGATGGCCGCGACGGTGGCGCTCGGCGGCACGATCGTCGTATTCGGCGGCGCCTACCTGATCGAGAAGACGCGCGGCGCGCGCTGGCTGCGCGGCTTCATCGCGCTGTGCGCGATCCTGCCGATGGGCGTGCCGGGGCTCGTGCTCGGCATCAGCTACATCTTCCTGTTCAACGCACCCGGCAATCCGTTGAACGGGCTGTACGGGTCGCTGTGGCTGCTCGCGATCGTCACGGTGGTGCACTACTACGCATCGAGCCACCTGACCGCCGTCACCGCGCTCAGGCAGATCGACAGCGAGTTCGAGGCCGTGTCCGCGTCGCTGAAGGTGCCGTTCTACAAGACCTTCCTGCGCGTGACCGTGCCCGTGTGCCTGCCGGCGATCCTGCTGATCGCGCGCTACCTGTTCGTCAACGGGATGACAACGGTCTCGGCCGTCGCGTTCCTCTACTCGCCCGACACGCAGCCCGCGTCGGTCGCGATCCTGAACCTCGACGACGCGGGCCAGATGGGCCCGGCCGCCGCGATGGCCACGCTCGTGCTCGCGACCTCGTCGTTCGCGTGCGTGCTGTTCGCGTGCATCTCGCATCGACTGTTGCGCCGCACGCAGGCTTGGCGCAACCCGCATCGCCACTGACTCTTTAGCCGCATTCACGTGACGTCCCGACTTCATCAAGGAGACACCATGACGCTCGCCGCCCAGCCCATCCTGCTCACCCCCGGCCCCCTGACGACCTCCGACACCACGCGCGACGCGATGCTGCGCGACTGGGGATCGTGGGACAGCGACTTCAACGCGATCACCGCACGCTTGCGCGAACGCCTGCTGCAGATCGTGCACGGCGAAGGCACGCACGAATGCGTGCCGCTGCAAGGCAGCGGCACGTTCTCGGTCGAAGCGGCCCTCGGCACGCTCGTGCCGCGCGACGGCCACGTGCTCGTGCCGAACAACGGCGCGTACTGCCAGCGCATCGCGAAGATCTGCCGCGTGCTCGGCCGCACGCTGACGACGATCGACTACCGCGAGGATCGCCGCGTCGATCCGGCCGACGTCGAGCGTGCGCTCGCCGCCGATCCGACCATCACGCACGTCGCGCTCGTGCACTGCGAAACGGGCGCCGGCGTGCTGAACCCGCTGCACGACATCGCGCAGGTCGTCGCGAAGCACGGCCGCGCGCTGATCGTCGACGCGATGAGCTCGTTCGGCGCGATCGACATCGATGCGCGCACGACGCCGTTCGACGCGGTGATCGCGGCGTCCGGCAAATGCCTCGAAGGCGTGCCGGGGCTCGGCTTCGTGATCGCGAAGCGCAGCGCGCTCGAACGCTGCGAAGGCAACAGCCACTCGCTCGCGATGGACCTGTACGACCAGTGGGTCTACATGCAGCGCACGACGCAGTGGCGCTTCACGCCGCCGACGCACGTGGTCGCGGCACTCGACGCCGCCGTCGCGCAATACGTCGACGAAGGCGGGCTCGCGGCACGCGGCGGCCGCTACCAGCGCAACTATCGCGCGCTGATCGACGGGATGCTCGCGCTCGGCTTCCGGCCGTTCCTCGATCCGGCGATCCAGGCGCCGATCATCGTCACGTTCCATGCACCGGACGATCCGAACTACGATTTCAGGCGCTTCTACCAGGAGGTCAAGCAGCGCGGCTACATCCTGTATCCGGGCAAGCTGACCGAGGTCGAGACGTTCCGAGTCGGCTGCATCGGCCACTTCGGCGAGGCCGGGATTCCGGGTGCGGTCGCCGCGATCGCCGACACGCTGCGCGCGATGGGCGTGCGCCGCGTGTCGGCGGAAGCGGCAGCGTGACGTGACGTGATGTAACCCGCCGCATGCACGCTCGCATGCGGCGGCCGTTTTTTTCGGGCCGTGCGCGGCACACCCCCTTTTCGACGAACCCACCCATGCGACCCTTCTGGATCGAACAAGCGCTGTTCAACGACGGCGATCTAGTCCCCGCGCTGCAAGGTGCGACGCAAGCCGACGTGTGCATCGTCGGCGGCGGCTTCACCGGGCTCTGGACCGCGATCCAGGCGAAGCAGCAGAACCCCGCGCTCGACATCGCGATCGTCGAGGCCGACCTGTGCGGCGCCGGCGCGAGCGGCCGCAACGGCGGCTGCCTGCTCACGTGGTCCGCGAAATTCCTGACGCTGCGGCGGCTGTTCGGCGAAGCCGAGGCGATCCGGCTCGTGAAGGCATCCGAAGCGGCCGTGCAGCACATCGCCGATTTCTGCCGCGCGCACGACATCGATGCCGAACTGCGGCTCGACGGCACGCTGTACACCGCGACGTCGCACGCGCAGGTCGGCACGCTCGCGCCGGTGCTCGACGCGCTCGCCGCGTGCGGCATCCACAGCTACGAGCCGCTGCCGCCCGCCGAAGTCGCGCGGCGCTCGGGTTCCGCGCGCAATCTCGACGGCGTCTACTCGCCGATCGCCGCGACCGTGCATCCCGGCAAGCTCGTGCGCGGGCTGCGCCGCGTCGCGCTCGCGATGGGCATCCGGATCTACGAACGCACGCCGATGCTCGACTTCACGCCCGGGCAGCCGGCCGTCGTGCGCACGCCGTCCGGCAGCGTGCACGCGGGCAAGCTCGTGTTCGCGATCAACGCGTGGATGGCGAGCCGCTTTCCGCAGTTCGAGCGCACGATCGCGGTTGTATCGAGCGACATGGTCATCACCGAGAAATGCCCGGAACTGCTCGAGAAAACCGGGCTCGTGGACGGCGTGTCGGTGCTCGATTCGCGAATCTTCGTCTACTACTACCGCACCACCGCCGACGGGCGGCTGATGCTCGGCAAGGGCGGCAATACGTTCTCATGGCGCAGCCGCATCGCGCCCGTGTTCGACCGGCGCTCGCCGTATGAGGCGCAGCTCACGCAAAGCCTGCGCGAGTTCTTTCCGTCGCTTGCGGGCGTGCCGGTCACCGCGAGCTGGAATGGGCCGTCGGATCGCTCGGTCACCGGCTTCCCGTTCTTCGGCCGCCTCGACGACGCGCCGAACGTGTTCTACGGCTTCGGCTACTCGGGCAACGGCGTGGGGCCGACCTACATGGGCGGGCAGATCCTGTCGTCGCTCGTGCTCGGCCTCGACAACGCGTGGACGCGCAGCCCGATCGCGCGCGGCCCGCTTGGGGCGTTCCCGCCGGAGCCGATCCGCTATGTCGGCGCGCACGTCGTGCGCAATGCGATCCGCCGCAAGGAGCGCGCGGAGGACGAGAGCCGGCCGCCGGCGGCCGTCGACACGTGGCTCGCGAAGTTCGCGAGCGCAGCCGGGAAAGCCGACAAGGCGTGACCGGCGCGTTGATCTTCAGGACCTGCAAGATCTGAAGTCGCAATGAAATAGGGACGCTCCGAAGCGTCCCTTTTGCTTTGTGCTGTACGCGGCGACCCGCGCGAGCGTTGCCGGGCGCTTACGCACGCAAGGGTTTTTCCCGCGCCGACTTGCCCGTCGAGGGCAGCCCCTGCTCGTGCGTGCGGCGCATGCGCTCGAGGCCGTGCGACACGTGCTCGCGCACGAGCGCCACGGCCTGCGCTTCATCGCCGCCCGCGAGCGCCTGCACGATCTTGTCGTGCTCGGCCGCGGACACGGCGATCGCATCCTCCTCGGCCTCGATCGCGGCCTGGCGCAGCAGGCCGAGCTGGCGCACGAGCCGGCGGTAGGTATCGGTGAGGTGCGTGTTGCCGACGCCGACGACCATCGCGTCGTGGAACTGCACGTTCAGCTCGGTATAGCGCGTGACGTCGTGCGTCTTCGCGGCGTCCTTCATCGACTGGATGATGCCCTTCAGCACCTTCAGCGTGTCGGGCGAGATGCGCTTCGCGAGCGCGCGCGCGACTGACTCGTCGAGCATCGCGCGCACTTCGTAGATCTCCTCAGCCTCGCGCAGCGGCACGACGCGCACCGTCACGCCGCGGTTCTTCTCGTTGCGCAGCAGGCCGGCCTGTTCGAGCGCGCGGAAGGCTTCACGCACGGGGCCGCGCGACACGTTCAGCTTGGTCGCGATCTCGACTTCGTTGAGCTTCTCGCCAGGGGCGTATTCGCCGGAGACGATCGCGCGCTCGAGCATGTCCTGGACGATCATCGCGAGCGACTGGCTTTGCAGGAGTTCGATGGCGCTGAGCGCGTTCGGGGCTGTCATGGTCGGGCAGGCAGCAGGGCTGCGGTAGAAATCGAGGGCGCCATATCGGCGAATGATCCTTATATACCCTCGGCCCGGCACATTGTCAACAGTTTTCAGTTTCCAAAAGCCAATTCCGCCTGCCGGAATGCAACCGACGCGCAACCGGCAGGCGGCGGTCGCGCGTCGGGCCGACCTCGCCCGCCTCGCGCGACGCGCGGCGGCCGTCAGGCCGTCGGGTGCTTCACCGGCCCCGGATCGCTTTGGCTCGGCCGGCCCGTCTCGACGTGGCCCGCGAAGCGGCGCACGACCTTGTCGTCGCCGCCGCGCAGCGTCGTCGCGGTGATCGTCAGATCGTACCAGCCGTGGCTCGACGCCAGCTCGAAGTGATCCTCGATGCGCTCGCCCGGCTCCAGCGTGTAGGTCCGCGCATGCTTGTGGCTGTATGCGTTGTCGACCGTCACGCGGCACGTCGCGCGCCCGCTGTTGCGCAGTTGCAGGTACACGTGGCGGTTGCGCACGTCGTAGCCGATCCGCGCTTCGGGGTTCGCATGGCGGCCGTCCGCCGCGAGCCGCGTGTTGCCCTGGAACTCGCACAGATAGCCGTTCGGGCCATACGCCGCGAGATGGTAGTCGCCGCGCGCGGCCGACGTGTTCCAGGTGTCGACGAAGCGGTCGTGCGCGGACACCGCATAGCGGCGCGGGGGCGTCGTCGGGTTGCGGCGGTCGTACACGTAGAACGCGGCGCCTGCGTCACCGGTGTTCGCGAAGTCGAGCGATACGCTGTCGTCGTGGCCGCTCACGCGGCTGTGCACGAACAGCTCGTACGGCAGCGCACGTGCCGGACGCGTGCCCGGCTCCTGCGCCGGCATCGACTGCTGCGCGGGCACCTGGTACGCCTGGCCGGCCGTCGCGATGTGCTGCGGCACCGTGAAGCTGACCGTGCGGGTGTCGGGGCGCGCGGAGAAGTCGAATGCCGACGTGAGGTCACCGCAGATCGACCGGCGCCATGCGCTGATGTTCGGCTCCTTCACGCCGAAACGCGCCTCGAGGAAACGCAGCACCGACGTATGGTCGAACGTCTCCGAGCAGACCCAGCCGCCCTTCGTCCACGGCGAGATGATGATCAGCGGCACGCGCGGCCCGAGGCCGATCGGCTGGATGCCGCCCGGGTCCGCACCCGGCACGAGCGGGCTCATTTCGCCCGGGTACTTGTTCAGATCGAGCAGTTCGTCGCCGAGATTCGACAGCAGGTTCGACGACACGATGCCCTGGCCGCCCACGCCGCTCGTGACCGGCGGCACCGGCGGCACGACGTGGTCGAACAGCCCGTCGTTCTCGTCGTAGTTCAGGATGAACACCGTCTTCGCCCACACTTCCGGGTTCGACGTGAGCGCCTCGAGCACCATGTTGATGTAGAACGCGCCGTCGGTCGGCGATGCCTGCGGGTGCTCGCTGTACTTGTACGGCGAGACGATCCACGACACCTGCGGCAGCCGGTTCGCCTGCACGTCCGCCTTCAGCTCGGCGAGCGTATGGTCCGACGCGCCCTTGTCGACCAGCGGGCCGCTCGCGCCTTCCTTCACCTGGAAGCGCTTGAAGAACATCAGCGAGTTGTCGGTGTAGTTGTCGGTCGGGTCGCCCGGGATGCCCGTGCCGCCCTGGTACACCTTCCAGCTGATCTTCGCGTTCTCGAGGCGTTCCGCGTAGGTCGTCCACGTGTAGCCGTTCACGTCGTCGCGCTCGCCGATGCCCGGGCCATTCGGCGGGTTGCCGTAGATGTTGCGCGGGTCGACCGTGCCGGTCCACAGGTAGATGCGGTTAGGCGCGGTGTCGGCGTGCGCGGAGCAGAAGTACGAATCGCAGATCGTGAACGCGTCGGCCAATGCGTAGTGGTACGTGAGATCCTGGCGCTTCAGGTACCCCATCGTCAGCACGTCCTGCTTCTGGTTCACCCACTGGTCCCACTGGCCGTTGTTCCAGGACAGGTGGCCGCTGCTCCAGCCGTGGTTGGTGCCCGGCTGGAATTCGGTCGTCTGCTTCGGATCGAGGTAGAACGGCAGCACGTACGGCGCCGACGGATCGAGGCCGCGCGAATGGTAGTTCTTCGTGAACACCGATGCCGGCGGCTGCTGCCACACCGGTGCGCCGCTCGGCAGCAGGTGCGGGCGCGGGTCGTTGAAACCGCGCACTCCGCGCAGCCCGCCGAAGTAATGGTCGAACGAACGGTTTTCCTGCATGAAGATCACGACGTGTTCGACGTCGCGGATCGTGCCCGTGCGATAGGCGGCCGGCATCGCCAGCGCATTGCGGATCGCGGGCGGGAAGCCCGCGTAGGCGGCCATCGCGCCGGCCGACTGCGCGGCGAGGCGCAGGAAATCGCGTCGATTGTTCGAGGACATGAAGGGAACCCTGTTGTCGATAGGAGTGGGGCGCCGGTCGAGCGGGGCCGGCGGTGGTGCGTTGCCGTTATTACCCCGCATCGGCGTGTCCCGGCCGTGACCGGTTACCGCAGGTTTCTTTGGGTTACCCACAGAAATTCTTTCGAAGCGGCGCACGACGCGCCTTTCATCCGGCCGACATATGCGTGCGCTACGCTGACGCGCGATACAGAGGGGGAGAAGCCGAGTCGTGTTCGATCAGCTGAAGGCGTTCCACGCGACCGTCCGGCAGGGCAGCATCACGCGCGCCGCGCGCCACCTGGGCGTGAGCCAGCCGACGATCGCCGCGCAGATCCGGCAGGTCGAGCAGGTGTACGGCGTCGAGCTGTTCTACCGCAGCGGCCGCAAGCTCGAGATCACCGAGACCGGCATCGAGCTGCTGCCGCTCGTCGAGAAGATGATCGCGCTCGAGGCGCAGGCCGACATCATGCTGCGCAACGTCGGCGGCCTGTTCGAAGGCCACCTGCGGATCGGTGCGACGGGGCCGTACTACATCATGGACGCGGTCGGCCGCTTCTCGAACGCGCATCCGTCGATCGCGCTCACGTGCCGGATCGGCAACTCCGAGGAGATCCTGCAGGCGCTGCAGGAATTCCGCATCGACCTCGCCGTCTCGTCGCAGCGCAACGATGCCGACGGCCTCGAACGCAAGGTGATCTCGACCGACCCGCTCGTGCTCGTCGTGCATCGCAATCATCCGCTCGCGCGCTTCGACGCGATCGAGCCGGCGCAGCTCGCCGACGTGCGGCTGCTGATTCGCGAGGAAGGCTCGGTCACGCGCCGCTGCACGGAGACGATTCTCGAGGCGGCCGGTGTCGCGGCCGTCTCGGTGGCCGAGATCGGCAGCCGCGAAGCGATCCGTGAGGCGATCCTGCACGGCGTGGGCGGCAGCCTGTTTCCGCTCGGCGAGGCCGAACGTCATCCGGATTTGCGCGTGATCGCGCTGCGCGGCGTCGGCACGACGATCGACGAATACGTGTACTACCTGAAGGCGCGCCGCCAGAGCCCGGCGATCGACGCGTTCCTCGCGTGCATCCTGCCGGCGGGCAGCGACGCGGCCGGGACGGATGAAGCAGGACGAACGGCGCGGCGGGCGAACGCACGCTGAACTGCCGCGCGTTCGCCGGTTCCGCACTTTGCCGGCGCTTTTCCCGCGCCTTCCCTCGTTTTTCCTCGTGCCTTCCTTCTGTCGTCGCGCTCACCTCACTTCGGCAGTGCCGGAATCATCCACGTCAGCACATGCTGCTGCAGGAACACCAGCACACCGAGCAGCAGCGTGAGAATCACGCTGTGCCAGAAGGTGCGCGCGAACACGACACCTTCCTGTCCTTTCAGGTCCGTCGTCGATACACCCGTCGCGATGTTCTGCGGCGAGATCATCTTGCCCATCACGCCGCCCGACGAGTTGGTCGCGGCCATCAGGACCGGATCGAGGCCGAGCTGCCGCGCGGCGACCACCTGCAGGTTGCCGAACAGCGCATTGCCCGACGTGTCGCTGCCGGACAGGAACACCGCGATCCAGCCGAGCGACGCGGACACCAGCGGGAACAGCGCACCGGTCGACGCGACGCCGGTGCCGAGCGTATAGCTGATCCCCGAGTAGTTCAGCAGGTACGCGAGCCCGACGATCATCATCACCGTGACGATCGCGATCCACGTCTGCCGCCAGGTCTTGACCACGCAATCGAAGAAATCGCCCACGCCGGTGCGCGTCAGCGCGGCCGTGATGATCGCCGAGAGCAGGATCGCGGTGCCCGTGCCGAGCGGCTGGAAGTCCCAGATCGCCGCATACGGCTTGTGATACAGCGACACGAACACGGCGTTGTGCAGGCCCGGCCACTTGATCTTCACGTCGCCGATCGCCGCGATGTTCGCGTGCACCCACACGATCACGACCACCGACACGACGAGCCACGGCAGCCAGCCGCCGAAGCCCGCGCGCGCGGCGCCGGCCGTTGCCGGCACGCTGCGCGCGAGCGCGTATTGCGGATCGGGCTGCGGCTTCCACACTTGCAGGAAGCCGATCGTGACGATCAGCGACGTGAGCGACGACAGCACGTCGGTGAGCTGGTAGCCGAGGAAGTTCGACGTGACGAACTGCGCGATCGCGAAGCTGCCGCCCGACACGAGCAGCGCGGGCCACAGCTTCGAGATCGAGCGCAGCCCGCCGTACGCGCCGACCACGTAGAACGGCAGCAGCAGCGCGAAGAACGGCAACTGGCGGCCGACCATCTGCGCGAGCGTCGCGGGCGGCAGCGACGTGACCGCGCCGAGCACGGTGATCGGCACGCCGAGCGCGCCGAACGCGACCGGCGCCGTGTTGAACAGCAGCGTGTAGGTGAGCGCTTCGAGCGCGGGGAAGCCGAGCGCGATCAGGAGTGCGCTCGTGATCGCGACCGGCGTGCCGAATCCCGAGATCCCTTCGAGCAGGCAGCCGAACGAGAACGCGACGACGAGCAGCACGAGGCGGCGATCGTCGGGCAGGTTGTCGAGCATCCACTGCCGGAACTGGTCGAAGCGGCCCGACTTCACCGCGATGTTGTACAGCAGCAGCGCGTTGAAGACGATCCACATCACCGGCACGACCGCGAGCGCCATGCCCGCGCCGACCGCGTTGAACGCGAGCCCGGCCGGCATGCCCCATGCGCCGATCGCGACCGCGAGGCCCGCGACGAGCCCGGCGAGCGACGCCTGCCAGGCAGGGCGGCGCAGCACGCCGAGCGCGATCAGTGCGACCGCGATCGGGATCGCGGCGACGAGGAAGGACAGCAGCAGAGAGTTGGCGACCGGCGTCAGCGGCTGTGCGAAGACGATGCCGGGCGGTAGGGCGTCGGTGGGGTTCATCGTGTCTCCAGATGTCGACCCGAGTTGGCGCTTTAGCGCTTACTCGGGTCCCATGCCTTGCGCTGACGACCCGAGCTGGCAACGGGATGCCCCGGGTTCGGTACAAGGCGATGTCCTGCGGTCACGACCACGATCAGGCGCTTGCGCACGCAACGACGTTGCACGGCCAACCGATCAGTCGCTTAAAAGAGGTTAGGAGGCGCGCGGCGCTTGTACAAGGAGGACAAGCCCGATCCGTGCCGACCCGATACGCCCGCGCCGCCGCCCGCTGACCGGCAGCAGGCAGCCCGCTGTCGTATTCGACAGAAAGCCCGCCACGAGCGGCCTCCCCGCGCAATGTTGCACATGCGGCAAAGGTGCCTGACGACGCGCGGGATGTTTCGTTTGGCGTCCGAAGCCTAGACTGGTCGCATCGATTCCGCCCGCGCCGGCCACGGCAGGCACGGCACCGGAACCTCACGGAGTGAACACGATGAAGACGATGAAACGGGCTGCATGCGCCTGCGTGCTGATCGGCGCGGCCTTCGCCGCTCACGCGCAGGCCGCGTCGACGCTGACGCGTGCCCAGGTTCGCCAGGAACTCGTGGAGCTGCAGGCCGCCGGCTACCGGACGAGCCTCGCCAGCAGTCCCGACTTTCCGGACCACATGCAGGCGATCATGCGCCGTGCCGCGCACGCGCGCGGCGAGGACACCGGCTACGGCAGCGATGGCGGGGCAAACGTGGAATCGGGCAAGCCGGCGCTGCCGCACGCAATCGACCGCGGCACCTACGCGCATCACTGACGGCAGATTCAACCGGATCGCGCGCACAACGGTGCGCGCTGACCGGCGACGGAGAGACGCATCGCGCACCGCGCCGACCGACGCGATGCACGTGCGCAGACATCACACGCTGAAGCGGTTCAGCGTATAGGCGCGATAGGCCGCGACGAACGCGTCGAACGATCCGGCCTCCTTCGCTTCGAGCTCGGCCTGCTCGGCCAGCGATTTCGCGGCGAACGCCTGCTCGGTGCGCAGCGTCTCCGCCGACGGCGGATGCGCGCGGAAATGCGCGGCATGCGCTTCGCTCTGCGCCAGCGCGAACCCGAGGAACGACTGGCCGCGCTCGCGCATCGTGCGCAGCACGCGCGCGGACGGCGTGCGCTCCGGATCGGCGAGCTTCTCGCGTTGCGCGGCGATTGCGCGCACATGCTCGTCGCCGCCGCGGATCTCGTCGAGACGACGGCCGACGGTTTCGATATCGGCCATCAGGTCGTCCGCCCAAGCCTGCAGGGTGACCGGCTGGCCGTCGCGCTGCAGCGTGAGGCCCGGCTTGCGCCCTTCCATCGTCACGCTGCCGAAGTTCGCGTTCGCTTCCTTGTACGCGGGGCAGTCGAGCGCCGGACTCTCGTCGAGCGCGCACGCGAGCAGGAACGCGTCGATGAAGCGCGCGGTTTCCAGTGCGATGCCGGTCGGCTCGAACGGATCGATGTCGAGACAGCGCACCTCGATGTACTGCACGCCGCGCGACGCGAGCGCATGCAGCGGCCGCTCGCCCGAATACGTGACGCGCTTCGGCCGGATCGTCGAGTAGAACTCGTTCTCGATCTGCAGCACGTTCGTGTTGATCTGGATCCACTCGCCGTCGCGATGCGTGCCGATCGCCTCGTAGGCCGGATACGGCTCGCTCACGGCTTTCGACAGCGCGTCGAGATAGCCGGGCAGCGTGTTGTAGTCGACGTGCAGCGCGGCCTGGGCGGTCGTGTTCGAGTAGCCGAGATCGCTCATCCGCAGGCTCGTCGCATGCGGCAGGTACAGCGTATCGGCATCGAACGTGTCGAGCCTGTGCGGCTTGCCGCGCAGGAACCTCGTGTCGAGCGCGGGCGACGCGCCGAACAGGTACATCAGCAGCCAGCTGCGGCGGCGGAAGTTGCGGATCTGCGCGAGATAGCGCTCCGACTGGTAATCGACGAGCGTGGCCGTCGAACCTTCTTCCGCGTGCAGGCGCCGCCACACTTCCTCGTGCAGCGAGTAGTTGTAGTGGATGCCGGCGATGCACTGCATCGTGCGGCCGTAGCGATACGCGAGGCCGCGCCGGTACACCGTCTTCAGGCGGCCGATGTTCGACGTGCCGTAGTCGGCGATCGGGATCTGGTCGTCGGCCGGCAGCAGGCCGGGCATCGAGTCGTTCCACAGCATCTCGTCGCCGAGCGACGCATACACGTAGCGATGCAGATCGTCGAGACGCTCGAGCGTGATCGCGGCGTCGCCTTCCGCGGGCGTGATCAGCTCGATCAGCGCTTCGGAATAGTCGGTCGTCAGCGACGGATGCGTGAGTGCCGAACCGAGCGCGCGCGGATGCGGCGTGAACGCGATCATCCCGTCGCGCGTCACGCGCAGGCTTTCCTTTTCGATGCCGCGCAGGCCGTCGGGCAGATGCTGCCGCGTCGGGCCCGAGCTCAGCGCTTCGAGGCGATTCAGCAGCAGTTCGGACTGGCGGTGAGTCATGGTGTTCGACATGGAGACGCAAGTGCGTGACGGCCGCGCGCAGAACGCCGCGCGCGGCCGGCTGGATTGTTGGTCGCTTCGTTGGTAGCGGGCACTTTAACATCTCGCCGAAACACGCGCTTGAGGTGGCGCCGGGCACCGTGCGCGGGCCGGAGCGGGCCGCCGGGCGGGCCGGTCACGGCGGTCGCCGCCTCTGCGACCGGTTCCATGCGGCGGCCACGGGCACGCCGGTTACGCGAATTCGTCGGACGGAACGTGATGCGCGAACGGGTGGCGGCAGGTGCAACCCTGCCGCTGAACCGATCGCGGAAAGCGGGGGAAAGTGGGCATCGCGCGCCCGGCATCCTGCCGACGACGCATGCGCTGAATTGCCGTGACGGCCGGTGTCCGGTGTCCGGTGTCCGGTGTCCGGTGTCCGGTGTCCGGTGTCCGGTGTCCGGTGTCCGGTGTCCGGTGTCCGGCGGTCAGCCTACGCAGGTCGGCGTGACCCGCGCAACGGGTTGCATCGCGGCCTCGCCAGGTCGCACCCGGCCGCAGGCCACCGCGATCACCCGCCGCGCGCGCCGCCCGCCCGGTCGGCCACCTCATTCCACAAATGCAGCGCCGCGTACGCGCGCCACGGCCGCCAGCCTTCGGTGCGGTGCTTCTGGGTCGCGAGCCGGTCGAGCGCCGGATCGCGCGCGGCGATCGACTGCATCAGCACGAGATCGGAGGCCGGCCACGCGTCCGGATCGCGCCAGGCGCGCATCGCGATGTATTCGACGGTCCACGGGCCGATGCCGGGCAGATCGAGCCACGCACCGCGCAGCGTCGCGAGATCGGCGTGCTCGCGATCGACCGGCACGTCACCGGCCGCCACCGCACGCGCCACGCCCGTCAGGGCCGCCACCCGCTTGCCGGGCATCCCGATCTTGTCGAGATCGCACGCGGCCAGCGCATCGGGCGTCGGGAAACGCCATGCGGGCATGCCGTCGTCTTCCCGAACCACACGCTCGCCGGCCCGCTCGACGAGCCGTCCGACGATCGTCGTCGCGGCCTTCACGCTCACCTGCTGGCCGACGATCGCCCGCACGGCCAGCTCGAACCCCGACCATGCGCCCGGCACACGCAGCCCCGGCGCGGCCTCGACGAGCGGCGCGAACCACGGATCGCGCGCGAGTCCGCTGCCGATGGCGGCCGGATCGGCGCCGAGGTCGAACATCGTCGCGACGCGCATGGCGAACGCATCATCGACATGACGCGCGACCGCGCCTTCGACCGTCGCGACCAGGCAGTGCTTGCGCGGATGTTTCGCGACCGTGAGCCGGCCGGCATCGCCGTGCAGGTCGACGATGCGGCGATACACGCCGTCCGCCACCTGCTCGACACCCGGGATCGCGCGCCCGCTGAAGAAGCGCAGCACGCGCGCCCAGTCGTAAGGCGCATTGAAGCGCAGCTCCATTTGCGCGGACGGCGGCACATGGCCGCCGTTCACGATGGAGGTGATGGTTGTTCTTGCGATGCTCAAACTGCGCTGCCCTCCGCAACGGATTCGGTTTGATCGTCGTGCACATGACGCGCTTCGGACGCGAGCAGCGTCGCCTTGCGGCGCACGCCCCAACGATACCCGGAAAGCGCGCCGCCCTTCTGTACGACCCGGTGGCATGGAATCGCGAGCGCGACCGGGTTCGATGCGCACGCCGATGCAACAGCGCGCACCGCGCGCGGCGCACCCAGCGCCTCGGCGATCTCCGAGTAGCTGCGCGTTTCGCCGTACGGAATATGCGTCAACGCTTCCCACACGCGCTGCTGGAATGCGGTCGGCGCGATGTCGAGCGGCAGGTCGAACGCGTGCCGTGTGCCATCCAGATACGCGCGGATCTGCGCGACGAACGGCGCGAGCCGTGCCGATGCTTCGATCAGCTCGGCGCGCGCGAACGCATCCTTCAGCTCGCCGACGAGCGCGGCCGGCTCGTCGCCGAAGGCGATCCGGCAGATGCCCTGCTCGGTCGCGGCGACGAGCACGGTGCCGAGCGACGTCGATGCGGTCGCATAGTCGATCCGCAGACCGGCGCCCTGCCGACGGAACGCCGACGGCGCCATCCCGAGCTCGCGCGGCACCGACGCATAGAGCCGCGACGGCGAGTTGAAGCCCGCGTCGACGGCCGCCTGCGTGACCGGCTGCCCGCTTTGCAGCGCCTGCCGCAGCGCGGCGCCGCGCTGCGCGGCCTGGTACTGCCGCGGCGACACGCCGACCACGCGCTTGAAGAGCCGCTGAAGGTGAAACGGG
The DNA here is from genome assembly GCF_017104705.1 of Burkholderia sp. Se-20373. Lineage (NCBI taxonomy): Bacteria > Pseudomonadati > Pseudomonadota > Betaproteobacteria > Burkholderiales > Burkholderiaceae > Burkholderia > Burkholderia sp. Se-20373. Next base: position 19,305 of record NZ_JAAGPH010000089.1, read on the forward strand.
CTCACGTGCACGGCGTCGCTCAGTTGCTGCAGCGTGAGCCGTTCGGCCTGCGCGTCGAGCACCGCGCACGCGCGGTTGACGATCTCGAGCTCGCGCGGCAGCCCTTCCGGCTGGCAGCGCTTGCAGGGCCGGAAGCCGGCCGCACGCGCGGCGGCTGTATCGGCGAAGAAGGACACATTTTCGCGACGCGGCAGCCGCGACGCGCAGGTCGGGCGACAGAACACGCCGGTCGTGCGCACAGCGTAGAAGAACGCGCCGTCCGCATGCGGATCGCGCTCGGTGACGGCGCCCCAGCGGGCATCATCGGTCGGATAGGCGGTTTTCATCTGAACCTCGCACTCTCTAGTGTAGATGGTGCCTACTCTAGACATCGGCACGTGCCGTCGCGCCCTGAATCTTGCTCTGTGATTCGGGCCCGGTAATCGGGGGCGAATCGACTGAAAATAAATCCGACAAAACGCGCGCGCCGGCTGTTCCGGCGCGGTTTTCGTCATCGTCCCGTCACCCTTTTGCTGCAGTGCGGATGCGACAAATCGCCGTCCTGACGTTTTTTTGCATTCGGAATATTGCGTCGCACCATCGCCGTGTGTATAGTTGGAACTGTCTCCTCCATGTCTCCTCCTGATATGGATTAAGCCCGTTCCGCTCTGCGTGAACGGGCTTTTTTTCGTCTGTCGATTGTGCCGCGTTCCGGCCGGCGGCGCAGGCGCGATGCGTCTACACTCGATGCTCGTGGACCGCGAAGGAGAGCCTTGCCCATGAAACCGACCATCCGCGCGATCGATCACATCGTGCTGCGCGTGACCGACATGGCCGCGATGACGCGCTTTTACTGCGACGCCGTCGGCTGCCATGTGGAGAAGGAACAGCCCGATCTGGGCCTCGTGCAACTGCGCGCCGGCGACGCGCTGATCGACCTGCTGTCGGTCGGCGGCCCGATCGATCGTCCCGACAGCGGCCCGCCCGGCACGGGACGCAATCTCGATCACCTGTGCCTGCGCGTCGAGCCGTTCGACCCCGACGCCTTGACCGCCCATTTCGCCGCGTTTGGCGCGCGGCCGGGCGCGCCCGCGGAACGCTACGGCGCCGGCGGCTACGGGCCGTCGATCTACCTGTTCGACCCGGAAGGCAACATGCTCGAATTCAAGGGGCCGCCGGCCGCGATCGGCTGAATGCGGCCGGCACGCGCGCCGTCACGCGTCCGCGCGCGCCTTCAGCACCGTCCATTCGACCGCCACCGGATCGTGGTCGGCGCTCGAGATCCACGCAGTGCCGTCCTGCACCGTGCATTGCAGGCGCATCGTGCGCTCCGCCAGCTTCCCGAGCGCGGCCGCGACACCGTCGTTCAGCGACAGCACCTGCACGTTACGCAGCCGCTCGACCTTGCTGCGCACGCCCTGCCACCAGATATCCGACGTCTTGCCGCCATATGCGATCACCGTGACCTGCCCGGCGCGGCCGGCCGCCTTCGAGATGCGCCGCTCGTCGGGCTGGCCGGCTTCGATCCAGACGTCGATCGCGCCGGTCAGGTCTTTCTGCCACAGATCGGGCTCGTCGACATCCGACAGCCCCTTGCAGAATTCGAGCCGCTCGTGCGCGAACAGCGCGAACGCGACGATGCGCACCATCATCCGGTCGTCGGTTTCGGACGGATGGCGCGCCACCGTCAGCGCGTGATCGGCGTAGTAATGCCGATCCATGTCGGCGATTTGCAGTTCGGCTTTGTAGATCGTGGATTTCAGCGCCATGCGGAGTCAGCCCGGGCGGGCATTCGGTTCGGTCGGGCCGTGATGATACCGAATGCGGGCCGACCGACGCGTGTCATGCACGCCCACAGCACAACGGCCCGGCATGGGCCGGGCCGTGTTCGGTTCGCGCCGCCGGCGCGCTCGCGCGTCGTGTGACGGCGCGGTGAATGAGCGGTTACTGCTTGACGAAGCGCGAATCGGTCCAGAGACCCTGCTGGTCGCTGTTGTCGGCGCTGACGAACTGCACGTCGCCCTGATCGACCGACACCACGCGGAAGCGCTGGCCTTCCGGCACCGACAGGCAACGATAGTCGTCGAAGTATTGCTGCTTCGCCTGCGACTTGCCGTCACGCTCGTGACTCAGTACGGAGTCCAGATTGTCTTTCGACAGGCAGCCCCATGCGTTCTTCGTCAACTGGATTTCCTGCTTCGGCTTGACGGCCGAATCGCCGCCGGCTTGGGCAATCGACACCGCGCAAAATGCGCCGACGAGGGCAAAAAGGATACCGGTACGTTTCATCATGTTCTGTCTCCAGGCTTGCGGGCACCAGGCTTGGGTTAGCTATGTGTTTAAAGGTGATCGTGAACCCGCGTTTTTCACTTTAGAAGACCGGCAAGCGATAGCAAGCACATTTGTTGTGCGACCGCAATAGCGGCGGATTGTCGCACCCCGTGCGCAGCCTGTTTTTCTCACCCTGCGTAGACACGACGATGCGCACCACCCGACGAACAGGCCCGCGCCGCCGGGCGGAAAACGTTACTCAGCAAGGCTTTCATCAAAGTTACAATGCGGCGATTGAACGGTTTGGATAATCCATTTCGCTATCCGGAGCATTTTGATGCGCCGCACATAAAGTCATCCGAAACGATTCGACTTTACCGCAACGCGGAATCGCATTTACCTGATACAAGAAAAATGCCAGGTATAAGCGAATCCGTATTTATCCGTACTTCTCCGCATGGTTTCAGCGCCCGCGAAAACCCCGCCGCAAGCGCCTTTCGCCAGCGTGTTTACCCTGCCTTATTCTGGGTAGCTTGCTGGCGTTCGAAATAATCGCGCTGAAAAATGCACATGCGATAAGCGTTGTGATACGCGCCGTTTCCGAAAAATTCTTCCTTCAATTCGGCCTCGTGCTGGAATCCGCATTTCTCGTACACGTGAATCGCCGCCGCATTCGACGTATCGACGATCAGGTACAGCTTGCGCATGTTCAGCACCTTGAACGCGTACTCGATCGCAAGACGCGTCGCCTGCCCCGCATAGCCGCGCCCCTGGCATTGCGGCGCGATGATGATCTGGAACTCGCCGCGGCGATGGATGTAGTCGAGCTCGATCAGCTCGACGAGGCCGACCAGCTCGCCTTGCGCATCGACCGCGACGAAACGGCGCTCGCGCTGGTCGTGCACGTGGCGGTCGTACAGCTGTGACAGTTCCGAGAAAGTTTCGTACGGCTCCTCGAACCAGTAGCGCATGATCTTGGCGTCGTTGTTTAGCTCGTGGACGAAGCGCAGGTCCTGGCGCTCAAGCGGCCGCAATGCGAGCGTGTTGGTATCGTTCTGGAGTTGCATGTTCATGTCCTTTTTGATGCCGGCGCACGTGCGGCAAGGCCGCATCCGGGCCTGTTTCGCACTGTAAGAAATTGAACGCGGGCGAAGTTCAGAGCCTAGAATGGGAGCAAGGGTTCCTGCCACCGCAAGGAGGCTATCGTGTTCGAGCAAGTCATACTCGGAATATTCCTCGTGCTGCCGCTCGTGATCGTCGCGGCGCTGTTTTCCGACGAACTTTGGCAGGAACATCGGCGCCAGCATCCGCGCGACGAAAACGCACCGCACATCGACTGGAAGCATCCGTGGCGCCGCGTGCGACGCGGGCATTGAGTCGATCGCCGTTCATCCGAGAGGCGCGCCCCGGCCGCCCTGGCATGTGAACGCGTGACGCGCCCTGTTAAGCCCCCGAATTTCGCCACGATCCGATTCCCACTTGATCCGCTCACACCGCGAGACGCCGCCGTGAACGACCAGCCCGCCCAACCTCCGCACGATATTCCCAGCGAAACGATCGACCTGCAGATCGCCGACGTGCTGGCGGCCGTCCGCTACCCGGCCAACAAGGATGCGATCGTCGATGCCGCGCGCGACGCCGGCGCCAGCAACGAAGTGCTGTCGATGCTCGACGGCCTGCCCGAACAGGACTACGCGGACGTCAACGCCGTCACCCAGTGGGTCGCCGGCAACTTCGGCCCCGGCCTCGGGGTTTGAGCGCGCACCCATAACGCGATAGGATCAGGCCGCACCGGTCGCGCAGCGGCCGGTTGCCTGTCGCCCGGCGCAAGACCGGGTGTTTCCGCCTACGTGCCCGGGGAACTCCATGGAAGGCATCCTGATCCAGCACACGACACGCCGTCAGCTCTGGTTCGGCGCACTGACGGCGCTCGTCATCGTGCTCGCGCTCGGGATCGCCGCACCGCACGCGAACGTCGAGTTGCCGGCCGTCGAGCCGTTCATGCCGATGTGCGCACTCACCGTGTTCACCACCGCAAGTATCGCGGCGTTCTTTCTCGGCGCGCAGTTCACCGTGACGCGCCAGCCGGTGCTCGGTGCGCTCGGCGGTGCCTACGCGTTCACCGCACTCGCCGTCGCCTTGCAGCTGCTCACCTTTCCCGGCGTGTTCGCGCCGCACGGGCTGTTCGGTGCGCAACCGCAAAGCGCCGCGTGGATGTGGATCTTCTGGCATGCCGGCTTCCCCGGTTTCGTGATGGTCGCGCTGCTCGCACGCGAGCGGCTGGCGCGCGCCCCGATCGGCGCGCAGCAGACACGCTGGTGGACGGTCGTGCTGATCGGCGGGCCGGCGGTCGTCGCCGGGCTGCTGTGCCTGTTTGCGCTGAATGTGTCGCTACCGCCCGCGTTTCATCCGCCGGGCGACGCGGCCGTGCTGCCCGTCAACGCCGTCGCGCTGATCGTGTGGCTGCTCAACGCGCTGGCGCTCGTGGCCGTGCTGGCCACCGGCCGGCTGCGTACGACGCTCGACCTGTGGCTCGCGATCGCGGTGCTCGCGTGCCTCACCGACACGACGCTGAACCTGATGAGCACCCATCGCTTCACGGTCGGCTGGTACCTCGCGCGCGTGTTCAGCATGTTCACGCCCGGTGTGCTCGTGTGCGTGCTCGCATGGGAAGTGACGATGCTGTACCAGCGGCTGTTCGAGGCGCACGCCACATTGATCCGTTCGTCCGCCCGCGACGGCCTGACGGGCGCATTCAACCGCATGCACTTCAACGATCATTTCCACACGCTGTTCCTGCAGGCGCGACGGCAAGGCGAACCGCTGTCGCTGCTGATGGTCGACGTCGACCACTTCAAGGCGTACAACGACGCGTTCGGCCACGTGAAGGGCGACGCATGCCTGATCGCGGTCGCGAATGCGCTGGCCGGCGCGGTGCGGCGGCCAGCGGACATCGTCGCGCGCTACGGCGGCGAGGAGTTCGCGATCGTGCTGCCGAATACGGGCGCGCGCGGTGCGCGGGTGGTCGCCGAGGAAGCGCGCGAAGCGGTGCTGCGGCTCGATCTCGCGATGCCGACCGCACCCGCCGGACGCGTGAGCGTGAGCGTCGGCTGTGCGACCGTGTCGGCCGACGATCTGTCGACACCCGATGCGCTGATCGAAGCCGCCGATGCCGCGTTGTATCGTGCGAAGGATACGGGGCGAAACAGGGTCGTCACCGCCTGATACGTCTGTTGTTTGGCTATTTGTTACGGTCATTGTGACCGGAATAATCCGCCGTTACGGATTGCGGAGCAGGGAAACGATCGCTTACAGCCGCTATTGCGGGCGCTCGCTATGCTGGGTTTCATATTGAACCCACGCAGGTGAACGCGATGAAGAAGACCCTTTTGCTGATTGCCGGCGTCGCCGTGCTGTTGAGCGGCTGTATCGTGGTGCCGGATGGTGGCGGGTATTATGGCGACGGGTATTACCACCATCATCGTCATTGGGATTGATGTGGGCGAGGGTCCGGATGGGGCGATCGGCATGCGAGCCCATGCAGAGCCGATGATCCGGACCGCATTGCCATCGGGCCAACGTGGTCAGCTCGGCATGCCAGCAGCTACATTCATCTAGCACGCTGTCGATGCCATTTGCATCGACCGTCGCCTAATCGGCGGCCCATCCCTTGAGTGCGACCTGTGTGCGACGCATAGGCGCCCAACGTTACCTGCTAAGGAAGCTGCGCCATCATCCGGTCAAGGAAAGTCGGCGGCAAACTGATTTCGCCAAATGTTTCGCCGAACTCCAGCCCTTGGGGTACATCAATGCCTCCTTGGCCCAATGAAGCTCAACGGGTATGCGAGCCCCGTCCCGATACGTGCGCTCGGCGACGAGGCGCTCGCCCTCCCTGTCGTAAAGCCTCAAAACAATCGTATCTTCAAGATAGCAGTATCGTGCCCAATAGCCTCCGTATGGGGAACGCTCGATTTTTTGCGTGCGTGAATCGCAATTCGCACGCAGCTGTACATCTTTCCAGCAGCTCCAGCCAAACCCGAGGACAGTGACGACCACAGCCGAACCGAATGCGCGCCGAACGAAAATCCAGATCTCATTTCCAATAACATTAGCCCAACCCCTTGAGCCAGATAATAAAGCGTTCAGCAACCGCACCATCGAAGCAAGCACGATAACGGGCAATATTATCGTCAGTAGACCCAGCATTAACCACATGCCCGACACATTAATGTTCATATTCATGCGAATCGAAGCCTGATGGGTTCCTGCAACGTTACATAGTGGCAATCTGAACGAATAATGAAATCACCACCCCGATGATGATGCTGCCGCACTTGCGAAATGAGTTACTCCGGACCAAGTAATAGATATTTCCCACGACTCACCTATCATCGACCGCAACGGGATGCTCTACCTTTGGAGTACCCGCTCCGCCGACCACCGTTGACGCCGGCACAATAACAGCTAACGCTCGGCCCGCCACCTTGCCAAGAAAAATGAAAAATCGCAACTCCTTTGAAAATTAGCGTACCTATCGACGGTCTCACGATCCCCATGCGCCCGGACGGCCAAGAAAGCCCCAAGAATATTTAGACCTAACCCCAGTCACGTTAACAACCATTTCGAACTAGTCCGATTGATCTTGCCGGCGTGATCACGCTAGCGTAACAGGCATCGCGCATACCGCCCAACATGATCGGATCCGAAAATAGAAATGCCATCGAACAATGAAAAAATTCCCTATTTCACGATAAATAAAATACTTTGGAAGTGGAAACTCCATGACGGCGCGGATGGATGCAAGATTGTTCCAAACTTCTCGTTATCCATGGATAAACCTGCGCCACCGCTTCCGGTGCAACCAAAATCGATCGCAACTGAACCCAAACACTCCTCTGCCACACCCAAGCGAGACACGCTTGACAAAATGGTTGATGACTTGGAAAGAGCCGGCAAGGCGTTGGCGCGCTTTCAAACTTGGCTAAATGCCTCTCCCGCTCCCAAACCCGCCATCGTGAAACTAAAAAATGGCGATTCCGTACCAGCGTTCGATATTCAAGAGATTCCCGCAGCAATGCGAAAGATATATCTCCCCACATCTGCCAAACTTATGGAGCGATGGTTCTCTGGAAAATTGAATTACTCACGAACCTCTTCGGATGAGTCATCAGAAATTAATCAAGATGGATCACCATATCCACCCGACATGTACGACATGTCCACCGTCAAATTGGATTGGATTCTGCGCTTTCCTCGAGCGAAGCGGCAATTCGACCACCTCATTAATGAAATGATTCGCTCACCAAAATCCAGAACCGAGCTTTATAAACTACTGATCCCACACAAAGACTGCGCAGCGAGACTCTATACCGACGACATATGCGACAACGATATTCGCGATTTGCACCGAAGGTTCCAATTTCAATACTCAAAAGTAGACAGCACATTTGGGCAGAAAATTGAAACTCAACTAGATGCGCAACTTCGCAACAACGGCGTGCCTGACGACCTATCCGGAGCGCTCGGATCCTTCAATATCTATGCAGCGCTCGGAAGTGCGCGTTTCTCGTGGAACGTGGATTCACGCAGAACGACAGCTGAAGTGACCGGAGTATGGGTGTACGTGAAAGACAACTATACATTCACCGACAAATCTGGTGAACGATCCCAATACTTAGGGCATTGGAGTAGCGACGGCGTCATCATTGTTCCATATAGTGCAATCGCCGCATTTTCGAACTCCGAGCACATCCCATATGTCAAATACGCCGTCGCGAGAGGCGATTCATTCATCAAGGGGAATGTCTACTATCCGGTAGAAAATATCGATTTTAGAAAATGGTCTGAGATACACGGCAGAGGTGGCGACTTTATCATCTATTCTGACAAAAAATTCATCCCAATCTCCCCTCCCATAGAAATTTCACTATAATCAAATTCAATAATAAATCATGAAGATTTCTTTGAGATTTACTTACACAGTGCTCACCATGGCACTGATTGGCATCTTTGCCTTTGATCGAACGCCTCGAGGGGAGGAGTGCAGAACGTCAACATCTCCAGATGGGATGTACCTTGCAGACCTGTGCCTATTAGCTTGGGTTCCGGGTGGAGATTCGCGATATGTTGGTCGCGTATATAGCGCACAAACCGGGAGGTTAATGGCCCAGCATACATTCAGCACACCGATTCCCGAAATTTCCTGGAATAGTTATAGCGAGGCCTACGTGTCCTTTTCAAGAGGTGATGGCGGAGACGATTCTGTATATATATCGCTGCCACCATCGTTGGTCGATCGGATGCTAGCGGCCCGCCCACATCTGTAAAGCCACAGTGTCGATCTGACTGGCAGTCATCTCGCGGATGCAGGCACGTTCTATTGCCGGGAGATGGCTGTGCCATTCCCGGCCTGCAATCCTTTTCGCTTCTATTTCCCGATACAAAACCTGCTGAAAATCACCCCCAGCAGGTCATCCGAAGTGAATTCCCCGGTAATCGCATTGAGCTGTTCCTGCGCGAGTCGCAGTTCCTCGGCAAACAGATCGAGCGACTGCGCGCGCTGCTCCGCATGATCCGCCGCCTGCGCCAGATGCTCCTGCGCGGCCCGCAGCGCGATCAGATGCCGCTCGCGCGCAAGATAAACGCCCTCGGCCCCCGCCTGCCACCCTGCAATCCGCAGCAGTTCCGCACGCAGCATGTCGATCCCGTCGCCGTGCTTCGCGGACAGATGCACCTCGGTCAGATCGCCCTCCGCCGCCGGATGCTCCACACACGCCGCCACACCAGTCAGATCCGTCTTGTTCAGCACGCGCACCACCGGCACGCCGCCCGGGAACCGCGCCGCGATCGTCTCGTCATCCGCCGTCATCCCGGTGCGCGAATCCAGCAGATGCAGCACGACATCCGCCTGCTCGATCTCGCTCCACGTGCGCGCGATACCGATCCGCTCGACCTCGTCCTCCGTCTCGCGCAACCCGGCCGTATCGATGATGTGCAGCGGAATCCCTTCGACCTGGATCGTCTGCGCGACCTTGTCGCGCGTCGTGCCCGCGATTGGCGTGACGATCGCCAGCTCCGCGCCGGCCAGCGCATTCAGCAACGACGACTTGCCGACGTTCGGCTGCCCCGCCAGCACGACCGACAGCCCTTCGCGCAGCAGCGCCCCCTGCCGCGCATCACCCAGCACGTGCGCGAGCTGCGCGCGAATCTTCGCGAGCTTGCCGCGCGCGTCGGCCGCCTCCAGGAAATCGATCTCTTCCTCGGGAAAATCGAGCGTCGCCTCGACCAGCATCCGCAGCGTGATCACGTCATCGACGAGCGCATGGATCTGCCGCGAGAACGCACCGTCGAGCGAACGCCCGGCCGAACGCGCGGCGGCTTCAGTGCTCGCCTCGATCAGGTCGGCGACGGCCTCGGCCTGCGCGAGATCGAGCTTGTCGTTCAGGAACGCACGCCGCGTGAATTCGCCCGGCTCCGCGAGCCGCAGCCCCAAACCGCGCCCCGCATCGAGGCAGCGCTGCAGCAGCAGCTGCATCACGATCGGGCCGCCGTGCCCCTGCAGCTCGAGCACGTGCTCGCCGGTGTACGAATGCGGCGCCGGGAAATACAGCGCGATCCCGCGGTCGAGCGGCGCGCCGTGCTCGTCGAGGAACGGCACGTAGCTCGCGTGGCGCGGGGCGAGCTTCTGCCCGCACAACGCGTCGATCAGCGGCAACGCGGCCGCTTCGCCGCCGCGCCCGAACGACACACGGACGACCCCGATGCCACCCCGGCCGGCAGCAGTGGCAATGGCGACGATCGGATCGGAATCGGTAGCGAGCATGGGAATCGGATGAATGGGATGAATCGGGTGATCAGTGAATATGGTGCGCCCGCGCAACACTTCGGGCATCGGAACGCCGGCATTGTAGCGTGCCGGCACACCCGTCACCGGCCGCCGTGCAGGCTTCGGACACGCTCGAATTTATCTCACCGGGGATAAGCCAAGTATCAGCCCGGCACAATGTCACAGCCACCGGTTCGGACGAGTATGCCTGCTGGAGCGGCCCAACACTGTGACCCTCAATTCCGCCACCCACCTCGATCAAGACCGGGATTCATCCGAATGAGATACGTTTAGCTTAAATGGTTGTCTGGGACACGACCGTGGAATTGCACAATCTCCCCCATGCCGACATCCGAAGAAAAAGCCGCGTTCTCGGAACGCCTGAAATTCGCCCTGCGGCGCAGCCCGGAGAAGGTCACCGGTGCGACTGAGCTGGCGAACCGATTCAATCTGCGTCACCGCGGAGCACAGCCCGTTTCGCCGCAAACCGCGCACAAATGGCTGACGGGCCGCACGATCCCGACGTCGGACAAACTCGTCACGCTCGCCGAATGGCTGCGCGTCGAAGTCCACTGGCTGCATTACGGCCCGTCGCCGAGCGTGATCGAACACCCGACGCCGCAACCGCTGCCGCGCGACGAGCGCTATCCGCCGACGCCCGAGACGATCGAACTCGCGTCGAAGATCGAAGCGTTGTCGCCGCATCATCGCTACCTCGTGCAGGAACTCGTCGAGCAGTTCTATGGCGACTCGGGCGAAGCGAAGAAGGGCTGAACCCGCCGCGCTACCGGATCCGCAAAAAGCAAAAAGCCGCATGGGCGAACCATGCGGCTTTTTTTCGTGCATCGCGGGGCGAACGCGCCGCCCCGCGTGTGCAACGGGCGTCAGGCCGGTTTCTTCTTGGCCCCGCCGAGCTTGCGCGTGATGTAGTACTGCTGTGCGATCGACAGCACGTTGTTCACGACGTAGTACAGCACGAGGCCGGCCGGGAAGAAGAAGAACATCACCGAGAACGCGATCGGCATGAACTTCATCATCTTTGCCTGGACCGGATCCGGCGGCGTCGGGTTCAGGCTCGTCTGCACGTACATCGAGACAGCCATCAGCACCGGCAGGATGAAGAACGGATCGCGCTGCGACAGGTCGTGAATCCACAGCACCCACGGCGCACCGCGCATTTCGACCGACGCGAGCAGCACCCAGTACAGCGAGATGAACACCGGGATCTGGATCACGACCGGCAGGCAGCCGCCGAACGGATTGACCTTCTCGGTCTTGTACAGCTCCATCAGCGCGGCGTTCATCTTCTGCGGATCGCTCTTGAAGCGTTCGCGCAGCGCCTGCATGCGCGGCGTGATTTCCTTCATGCGGGCCATCGACTTGTAGCTCGCCGCCGACAGCGGGAAGAACACGGCCTTGATCAGGATCGTCAGCAGCACGATCGACCAGCCCCAGTTGCCGATGTAGCCGTGGATCTTCTCGAGCAGCCAGAACAGCGGCTTCGCGATGATCGTCACCCAGCCGTAGTCCTTTACGAGTTCCAGGCCCGGCGCGATGCCTTCGAGCATGCGCTCTTCTTCCGGACCGGCGAACAGGCGTGCCTGCACGTCGGCCGACTGGCCCGGCGCGATCGCGGCGACCGGCTGCTTCACGCCGACGCGGTACAGCGTCGGATCGATCTTTTCAGCGTAGATGTCGCGCTTCACACCCTGCTGCGGAATCCAGGCCGACGCGAAGTAGTGCTGCACCATCGCAACCCAGCCGTTGTCGGCGGAGGTCACGTAGTCGGCCTTGTTCTTGTCGAGGTCGCTGAAGTTGATCTTCTGGAAGTGCTTCGCGTCCGTGTAGACCGCCGGCCCGAGGAACGTATGCGAGAACATCGGCGTTTCGACGGCCGTGTTGTCGCGCACCAGTTCCATGTAGACCGTCGGCGTGACCGGTGCCGTGCCGACGTTGTCGATCTTGGTGTCGACGCCGATCACGTAGCTGCCGCGCGTGAACGTGTAGGTCTTCACGACCTTCACGCCACCCTTCACCGGCGATTCGAACGACAGCTTCAGTGCGTTCTGGTCACCCGTCAGCGACGTCGAGCCCGGATTCAGCTGCGTGTAGACGTCGTTGTGGTTCGGGAAATCGCCGCCGAGCAGGCCCGAGCGTGCGAGATACGTGTGGCCGGCCGTGTGGTCGAACAGCGTGATGTACAGGTCGGGCTGCTTGCCGTCGCCCTGCTTCTTCAGCGTCAGCTTCGCGAGCGTGCCGCCGCGCGTGTCGATTTCGCCGTCGTACACGTCGGTCGAGAACTTCACGAGCTGCGCCTGGGCGGCCGGTGCCGTCGTCGACGGTGCGGCGCCGGCTGCGGCGGCAGGCACTTCACCTGCGGTCGTCGTCGTCGCGCCCGTGCCCGATGCACCGCCGGCAGCGGCCGCGGGGGCCGTCTGCGTGGCACTCGGGAAGAACATCGACGGGCGTCCATGGTCCCGCTGCCAGTTGTCGTACAGCATGACAGCTGACATGAAGAAGATCACCCATAGGACGGTGCGTTTGATATCCATGCGTTGTCTCAGAGTCGATGGGACCGCGCGTCGGCTTCGCCGCGAGCGCGAGTGTCGGAGTTGGGCGGCGGGACGAGGTCGATGCCGCCCGCGGAAAACGGATGGCATCGGCACACGCGCCTGACGGCGAGATACGTGCCGCGCGCGGCGCCATGATACTGGATTGCCTCGCGCGCGTAATCCGAACAGGAAGGATAAAAACGGCAACGGTTGCCGAGCATCGGGCTCACGGCAACCTTGTAGAAGCGCAGCAAGGCGATCAATACCGTTTCCATACCTTGGGCGGCGCCGTTCGGCGCCGCGTCAAAACCGGCCGGGCAGGCGCGAACGCCGCACCAGGCACGGATGCGTCACTCGGACGCGGGCTTCGACGCACGGCGGGCGATCTCCCGGACTGCCCTGTCGAGCAGTTCGCGAATCTCGGCCGCACACATCGCCGCGAGCGGGGCGGAAGCCGCGCTCGGCAGCGCTTTCTTGTCGAAGCGCGTGTGCTGCCGCAGCAGCAGGTCGTAACCGGCGAATTCGGCCCGGCGCAGGCGAAACTGATCGCGCGCCAGCCGCTTCACGAGGTTACGCGTCACCGCTCGCGGCGCATACTTCTTGCCGACGACGAGCCCCAGACGCGCGGGCTGACCGGTCGGCTTGCCGTAAATCACGAAGTGCGCGGAGCGCCGCCAGGGACGCAAACGAAAAACGGATGAAAATTCATCCGTTTTCAGAAGTCGCGCAGCTTTCGGGAAGGCGGCTTTCGTCTGCGACGGATTCGCACCCGGCTCGACGGCACCTTCCGCAGGACTGCGGACGGCGGACACAGCGCGCAACCTGCCTTAGATGGCGAGGCGCTTGCGGCCCTTCGCGCGGCGAGCGTTGATGACCTTGCGGCCACCTGCCGTCTTCATGCGGACACGGAAGCCATGGGTGCGCTTGCGGCGCGTCACGGACGGTTGGTAAGTACGTTTCATGATGTTCTCACTTGTTCGAGAATGTCGAAATTCAGGGGACCGCGTGCCCTTAACCGGAGGCATTCGGGCGAACGCAATCGCCGGGAATACAGGATTGGTTTTCGCGGAACCCGCTATTTAAACCGTTTTTCCGTTGACGGTCAATACTTTAGGAGTCGCTCGCCTGTGCACGCCCCGAGCGATCCGGCCCCGCGCCCCACACGACCGGCCTGTGGATAACTCGCTCTGTGGCCGCGTTTGGCGGTAGAATCTCGCCTTATCTCCAAGAATCCCGCACGCCGCTTCGGCTCGCGCCTGCCCCTCCCACACTGTGACGCAGGCGTCCGAGGCACGCTCGCACGACCGCTTCGGGCCTTGTTGCGCAACCGCGACAAGGGCGCCGGCGAGCCGCGCTGTGCACGCAAAAAACGACAGTTACTTGATGAACGATTTCTGGCAACACTGTTCCGCACTGCTGGAGCGCGAGCTGACGCCCCAGCAGTACGTGACGTGGATCAAACCCTTGGCCCCGGTGGCCTTCGATGCGTCGGCGAACACGCTGTCCATCGCCGCGCCGAACCGCTTCAAGCTGGACTGGGTCAAGAGCCAGTTTTCGGGGCGGATCAGCGATCTGGCCCGCGAATTCTGGAACACGCCGATTGAAGTCCAGTTCGTCCTCGATCCCAAGGCAGGCATGCGCAGCGCCGCCGCCGGCGCAGCACCGGCCGCCCCGCGCGCACCGCTGGCCCCGACCGGCCCCGCC